>SVNI01000059.1 GCA_015066975.1 Ruminococcus sp.
TGATATGGCCTGTTTTCTGAGAAAATCCGTTTTTCATGAATTTGTCTGAAAAGAGTTGAAAAAAGTCGGATTTTATGCTATAATATCCAAAAATAAATTATGTGAGGTGGCTATTATGCTGAATTTACCATGGAAAAAATTAGGTCTCTTTGCCGGTGGTGTTCTGTTCGGAACAGCCGGAATTAAAATCTTAACCGGTCAGGATGCCAAAAAATGCTATACCAATGCCACAGCCGCTGTGCTCCGCGCAAAAGACTGCGTGATGGAAACTGTAACCAATGTTCGTGAAAATTGCAGCGATATTCTCGAAGATGCAAAGGAAATCAATGCAGAACGTTATGCCGCCCAGGAAGATGCTGTTATTGCAGATGCATGGGAAACCCCGGAAACAGAAATTCCGGATTCTTCAGAACTGCCCGAAACCTGACACATACAGACCGCTCTTTTGCGGTCTGTTTCCATCATAAGGAGGCTTGCTATCTATGAAATGTACCATTCTGCATGAAACCAAAGGAAGAATACGGGTTCATTTCTGTCAGAACTATATGACGGTTCATCAGGCAGATATTACAGAATATGCACTCTCGGCACTGGAAGGGGTGACACAGGTACAGGTGTTTGAGCGCACCTGCGATGTGATTATCCGGTATACCTGCCAGAGATGTGAAATTATCCGTGCATTGTCAGAATTCTCCTACCGGAATCCGCAGAAAGACGCTCTTGTTCCGGAACATACAGGCAGAGAAATGAACCGCAAATATGAAGAAACACTTATTTCGGCCGTGACATGGCGCATGATTCATAAGTTTATTTTGCCTGCACCTGTCAGACAGATTCTTTCTTTTGTGAAATCATGGAAGTATATTCTGGAAGGGCTGAAATGTCTGCTTCACGGAAAACTGGAAGTTCCAGTGCTGGATGCTGTGGCTATCAGCGTTTCATTGCTGCGAGGTGATTTCGATACAGCTGGTTCTGTGATGTTCCTGCTTCATATCGGTGATATTCTGGATGAGTGGACACATAAGAAATCTGTGGATGACCTCGCACGTACCATGTCGCTGGGGGTCGAACAGGTCTGGCTACAAACATCAGACGGCAATGAAGTGCTCGTTCCGATGAAAGATATCCGGAAAGGGGATACAGTCGTTATCCGGACAGGGTCTATGATACCGCTTGACGGCAAAGTCATTTCCGGTGATGCTATGGTGAATCAGTCTTCCATGACAGGGGAGTCCGTTCCGGTTCACAAGTCGGAGGGGGCTTATGTCTATGCAGGAACTGTTGTGGAAGATGGCACATGTACAGTCCGTGTCGAGAATACTGCCGGAAGCGGCCGCTATGACCGCATTGTCCGTATGATTGAAGAATCTGAAAAAATGAAGTCTTCTGCTGAAAATAAAGCCGCCCATCTGGCAGACAAACTTGTTCCGTGGAGTCTGGGCGGTACGCTTCTGACATGGCTCATCACGGGAAATGCTACAAAGGCCGTTTCCATCCTAATGGTAGATTTCTCTTGTGCACTGAAACTGGCTATGCCAATTTCAGTACTTTCTGCTATGCGGGAGTGCAGTCATGCAGGAATTACTGTCAAGGGAGGACGTTTTCTGGAAGCCGTCGCCGAAGCCGATACTATCGTTTTTGATAAAACAGGTACACTGACCCATTCCGCACCGCATGTCGCCGAAGTCATCCCATTCGGCGGACGGGATGAAAACGAAATGCTCCGTCTTGCGGCCTGTCTGGAAGAACATTATCCCCATTCTATCGCCAATGCTGTTGTTGAAGAAGCCGCTGTCCGCGGTCTGAAACATGAAGAATGTCATTCTGAAGTTGAATATGTTGTCGCGCACGGTATTTCCAGCATGGTCGAGGGGGAACGTGTTGTTATTGGAAGCTATCATTTCGTAATTGAAGATGAAAACTGCCAAATCCCAGATGAACGTATTTTCCGGCATCTGCCGAAGCAGTATTCCCATCTTTATCTGGCGATTGCAGGAGAAGTTGCGGCTGTCATCTGCATTGAAGACCCGCTCCGGAAAGAAGCTCCGGAAGTTATCCAGTTACTGCATGAATTCGGCATTTCCAGAGTCATCATGATGACAGGCGACAATGACCGTACTGCAAAAGAAATTGCAAAGCGCATCAATGTAGATGAATATTATGCCGAAGTTCTTCCTGAAGATAAAGCCGCTTTCATCCGAAGCGAGCACGAATCCGGCAGACGTGTCATCATGATTGGTGACGGCGTGAATGATTCCCCGGCACTCAGTGAGGCAGATGCTGGCATTGCCATTAGTACCGGCGCAGCAATTGCACAGGAAATTGCTGATATTACCATTTCCGCAGATACACTCTATACACTGGCAGAACTCAAAACGCTGAGTGATGCCTTAATGAAGAGAATCCGCTGGAATTACCGTACAATCATTGGATTCAATCTGGGGCTGATTGTGCTGGGGGCGGCTGGAATTCTTCCTCCAGCGACTTCCGCACTGCTCCATAATGCTTCCACGCTGGCTATCAGCCTGAAAAGTATGACAAATCTGAAAAAATGATTTCAAGCTGATACGGATTTCAAAAATCTGTGTCAGCTTTTTCTTGACATATTTCTGAAATCAGAGTATAATAAAATTATTATCCTGAAAGGAGTATATCACATGCTGTATCAGATGAAACTCAATGAAAAGCCTTTCCGGGCATTGCAGGCAGGCTATAAGTCGATTGAACTCCGGCTGAATGATGAAAAACGTCAGAAATTACAGCCCGGTGATGAAATTACATTCACCTGCATTCCGCATCCGGAAGAACGTATCACGAAAAAAATAAAAACTCTGCACCTGTTTCCTGATTTCGCAGAGTTATTTGCTTCTCTTCCTTTGCTGAAATGCGGGGAAACACCGTTTACCCTGCCGGAAGCAAAGCCCGAAAAGATGAATGCTTACTATACAAAAGAACAGCAGGAAATGTATCAGGCACTAGGGATTGCACTCGAAGAAATTCCTCTTCAGAGATTTCTTGCAGGACATTCGGGGGCGATTCCGGATTGCTCCGGATTTGAAACCGCACTCACCGAAATCCGTTCCGGACAGAAAAGAACCCATTGGATTTGGTATATTCTTCCCCAGATAAAAGGACTCACTCCGGATACTGTTACAGAATATTATGCGTTAAAAAATAAGCAGGAAGCCCGTAATTTTCTGCATCATCCCGTACTCGGCGCAGGACTGCTCCAAATGACAGAAGCCCTCCTGCAATTGCAGACTTCCGACCCGGTTTCAGTATTCGGCCTGACAGATGCCTACAAGTTCCGCAATTGTATGACGTTATTTTCAGAAATCGCACCAGAATATCCTGCCTTTCAGGATGCGCTTTCCAAATTCTGTCTGGATACCAAAGACGAGAAAACGTTGCAGATTTTATCTTATGACCTATAAATGAGCATTTCAACAATGAATTTGACAAAACGTACAAAAATGATTTAACAGGATAAAGCAAGAAAAGCAGACTTATCTTTTGAGGAAACAGCAACATCATAAAAATGAGAATACTGTTCTTTCTTGATTTGAAGTACCATCCTTTTGAATCCTGATAAAAACAGAAATTTTTCATCTTGAACTGCTTTGACAGAGCGAATCTGGCATTTTGCACAGAGTTACAGTATTTACTTTTTAGCTATATTTGAATAGTTACGTTTTTAGTTTATATTTGTTCATCAGGGCAGTTTCCGCACTGCCCTGATGATATTTTGACTGATTCAGTGTTTTCAATTCACTTATTTTTATAGATTATCCTTTCAGGAAACTGCTGATTTCTTCTGTCAGCTTTTCCACAGAAATTCCATTTTCGGCAAGCAGTTCTTCCGGTTGGAATTCTGTGTGGAATGCTTTAGAAATTCCATAATTGCGTACTTTCATAGTGCTGTCACCGTAGAAAGAAGCGATGTTCTGACCATAACCGCCCATTAATTCGCCGTCCTCAATCGTAATAACAAGCTGATGATTTCCCTTCAGGGAATCCAGTAAATCAGTATCAAGAGCGTTCAGGAATCGGGGATTGATGACAGTAATCTCTGTTCCGGTCTGTTCCCTGACTTTATCAGCGATTTCAAGAGCCATTGGAACAAGTACGCCTACAGCCACGAGTGCGATTTTTTCGCCTGTGCGTTCAATTTTATTCCTGATAACAGAATAATCCGTATCATCAGCAGTTCCAGAAGTTTTGAACTCGCCAGGCACTCTGATGCCGACAGGATGTTGTTTCTGTGTTGTTGCAAAACGAAACATCTGTATAAATTCTTCTTTATTTGCTGGAGCAAGATAAATCAGATTCGGAATATGTGCAAACATCTGAATATCACAAAGCGCAATATGCGTATTGGAATTCATGCCGTAAACACCGGGGCTGAGAATCAGGAAAGTAGCAGGACTGTTATTCAGGCAGACATCATGCGACATCTGGTCATAAGTTCTCTGGAAGAACGGCGCAAATGTACCAAATACAGCTATTCCGTCGTTTCTAGCAATACCACTTGTCATAGCGACAGCATTTTCTTCCGCAATGCCGACATCAATAAACTGTCCTCTCTGTACATATTCTTCACGGACTCCCTGCACAAAGCCAAGTCCCATAGGAGTTGCCGCATTCAGGACAATTGCTTTTTCATTTGTATCAAGCAATTCTTTCAGGCAGTCAAAAACGGTAGTATCACCACCAGAAAACGGATACAGCGGAGTACCATCTTCTACATGGAAAGGCCCTCCGGCATGCCACATTTCACGGTTCTGTTCCGCATAGAGGAGACCTTTTCCCTTGATGGTGTGAATATGCAGTACAACAGGATGGTCAATATCTTTTACGCTCCGGAATAATTCTACCAGTTTTGTCGTATCATGACCATCTTCCAGATAGCGATAATCCAGACCCATTGCCTTGAACAGGTTATTTTCAGCCGTACCGCCGGATTCACGGAGTTTTTTCAGAGTTTTATAAAGTCCGCCGTGATTTTCTGCAATGCTCTGGTCATTATCATTCACAATAATAATCAGATTCTTGTCATATTCGCCTGCATAGTCAAGAGCCTCCAGGGCTTCACCGCCGGACAGTGAGCCGTCACCAATCAAGGCAATAATATTTTCATGACGCTGATTTAGGTCTCTACCCTTAGCAAGTCCGAGTGCCAGTGAAACAGATGTTGAGGTATGCCCGACAATAAACATATCATGTTCGCTTTCAGCCGGATTGGTATAGCCTGTCACATCGCGGAAATGTGCTTCATCCAGAAAGGCTTCTTTTCTTCCGGTCAGAATCTTATGCGGATAGCATTGATGGGATACATCAAAAACAATCTTGTCATTAGGCGAGTCAAACACATAATGAAATGCAACTGTCAGTTCCACAACACCGAGATTAGGCCCTTGATGTCCGCCAGCCTTGCTGATTTTATTGATGAGTGCGGTTCTTGTTTCATCCGCAAGCGTGCGAAGCTGGGAAATCTCCAGTTTCTTGATGTCCTCTGGGGAATTGATTTTTTCGAGATACATAGTTCATTTCTCCTTTTGGATAAATTTATTTTTCAGATTGTTATCTGATGAAAAAAGTATATTATTATTATACACGATACAGAGAAAAATTGCAAGAACTTACTCCTCTGGAATCTTAAATTAAATTTTTTAACAAAATTAATTCTTATAAAACAGGCATTTTGTTACTTGACAAATCAAAAATCCAGTGATATAATGATATTTGTAAAAGATATACAATTATTATAAACCGGAAAGGATAGATATTATGACCTCCGAAGAATATAAAAAAGCTGCTGAATATTGGCTTTTAAAGGACAAAGAAGCAAATCAGGCTGACAGGGAAACACTGATGCATTCTGCAATGGAGATTATTTCAGCACATCAGAACGGTGTGCTCGGAACTTGCAATGACGGACAGCCCAGATGTACTCCTGTGGATTATGCTTATTTCGATAATGCATTCTATATTTTAACAGAAGGCGGTCTGAAATTCAAAGGTCTGGAACAGCAGAAAACAGTTTCTTTTACTGTTTTCAATCATGATGGAAAATTCGGCAATCTGAAAAGTATCCAGATTGCTGGTGTTGCTGAAATTGTCAGCCCTGATTCAAAGGAGTACAGCAAAAATGCAGAAATCAGAAAAATTCCTTTGTCTGCACTGCAAAAGATAAATATGTATCTGATTAAGATTATTCCGAAAGAAATGGTGATTCTGGATTCAGAGCTGAAACATAAGGGATTTTCTACCAGAGGAACAATTGTTTTTGATGACTGAATTTTCATAAATAGTTCCAGTTTATCGGGTGTGATAGAAACAGAATCAGGACAGAGAATGAAAATCTGTCCTGATTGTATTCTTTTCAGATATTTCTATTGACAAATTTCTGTTTTTAATTTATAATCAAATTATAGTCAAATAATAATAACAGGAGAATATCTATTATGAGTAAAATTAATATTATCAGTCCGCCGTTATATAACATCCCGTGGCAGGATTGCCCGGAAAATTCTGAATTACCTGTCTGGAGATATTCCGAAAATCCGATTATCCAGAGAAATCCGGTGCAGGGTGTTTCCAGAATTTTCAACAGTGCCGTACAGCCGTATGAAAATGGCTATATCGGTGTATTCCGTGGCGAACAGACAGACGGTATTCCATATATCTATCTTGGCAGAAGCATGGATGGCATTCACTGGCAGTTCGAGAAGAATAAAATCCGCTTTACAGACGAAAACGGCAGAGAATTCATGCCACGTTATGCCTATGACCCCAGACTTGTGAAAGTTGAGGATACTTATTATATTATCTGGTGTCAGGATTTCTATGGTGCGGCTATCGGCATGGCGAAAACAAAGGATTTCAGAACTTTTACCAGAATTGAAAATCCATTTCTTCCGTTTAACAGAAATGCTGTACTTTTTCCAAGAAAAATTAACGATAAATTTGTGATGCTCTCCCGTCCCAGCGACAGTGGTCATACACCATTCGGAGATATTTTCCTGAGTGAAAGCCCTGATTTAGAATATTGGGGACATCACAGGCATGTCATGAGCAAATCTTCAAACTGGTGGGAAAATCTCAAAATCGGCGGAGGCTGTGCACCTATCGAAACAGATAAAGGCTGGCTTCTGATTTATCACGGAGTTACCTGCACATGCAACGGTTTTGTCTATAGCATGGGTGCGGCACTTCTGGATAAAAATCACCCCTCTGTCGTGCTGAAACGTGCTTCCAGATATATTCTCACTCCCGAAATGTGGTACGAAGAACGCGGATTCGTTCCGAATGTCTGCTTTCCGTGCGCAGCATTGACCGATTCTGAAACTGGAAAAATTGCAATTTATTATGGCTGTGCAGATAGTTATGTCGGACTTGCATTCACAACCGCAGAAAAATTATATGATTATATTCTTGAATATAACTGCGCAGGTGAAGGAGAACAAGAAATCGGCAGAAGATAAATATATTACGAAAATCTCTCTTTCATGTATACTTGTATTCATAAAACAACAGCTCCCTGAGTTCATGGTTTGTAGTAATTCCATTATAACTCATTTTAGAGCTGTTGTCTTCTTTTTTGTGTATTTTTTCGATTTGCTCATCTATAGTATCAGGATTCAAAACAATGACATTTCAAATCAAGAAAGAATAGTATTCTTATCTTTACGATATGGCTGTTTCCTCAAAGGACAAGTCTGCTTTCCTTGCTTTAGATTGCTAAATCGTTTTTGTGTATTTTGTCACATCCACTGTTGAAATGCTCATTTATAGTTGCTTAGTTGTTAAGCACTTTTTTCCAGTTTTCTTCATCTGTTAAGGAAGAATCAGCGACTTTATTAGCATAGAAAACAAGTATATGATTAGCATCAATAGCATTTATTTGTCTTTCAGATTTGGAAACTGTCGGAATAGTATTTTCAGGTGCATTCACATCTGCGAGAAATGCAGCGAATCTGTCAGTTTCCTCATCAGCGGATGAAAGCTGAATTGTATCTGTAGCAGATGCTGTAAGCTCAGCATAGTATTGAAGCACTACAGTGGCATCTATTGTATTTGCAATACCGTCAAGAGAGGCGTCACCCTTAACACCAATCCATGCATCACCGATAGAAATTTCCTGTACGTCTGTTACATTATCGGAAATCGGGTTAGTAATTTCAGCCACAATGCTGGTTCTGCAAAACGGTTCATTTTGTGCAGTAAAGACAGTTTCAGGAGTCTGACCTTTAAAGGAAATCATACTGAAATCAGAAATTGTGAATCCTTCGCTTTCAGTGCCGTCAGCATAAACTAAGTAGCAGGTTAAATTTTCTATCAGGTCATTGGCGTGAAATTCTTCTTTATTCTGGCTCAAATAGTACATCGTTTTATTTGTCACTTCATACCGACAGCCGACAGCCTGCTTTTCTGTAGCTGGTTCAGTAGCCTCTGTAGCCGGTTCAGTAGCTTCTGTAGCCGATTCAGTTGCTTCTGTAGCCGGTTCAGTTGCTTCTGTAGCCGGTTCGGTTGCTTCTGTAGCCGGTTCGGTGGACTCTGTAGCCGGTTCAATATTATCGGCATAGTTTAATACAATATAGTCCAGATTTGCCAGATTCCAGTAGTTATAGAAATTCAGAGTGCTTGTTACATTGCCGTTTACTTCAACAGTCTTTGTATAACTGTCTGTTCTGTTCATGTCGAAATTATAAGCAATGTTATTGTACTGGCCTGTAAAAAGTGCGCCGTTTCCGCCGTAGATAATGCCATCAAATACCATTGTGATGCTCTTGATATTTTCGCAGTCGTAAGAAGACAGGTCAAACTGATTGTTATTGTCGATATTGTCCAGAACTACTGCATTTTCAGGAACAGAAACTTTTTCATCTTCGATATAGTAGAAAGTAACGGATTCAATTTCGCCCAGCGTTTCAGAGGTATGATACCAGTCATTGATAGTCAGGGTATTGACCGGAGAAGTCAGTGCATACTGGTCAAAAGAAATGTTAACTGTACCATTCTCTGAAACAGTATCACTGTTCAGAACAGTAGAAGATACCCAGTTTCCAAGGACGATACTGCCTTGTGTAGTGCTGTCAACCTGACCTTTGAATTTGACAGAAACGCCGGTGATATGTTCAAAATCATAATTGCTTAAATCATACGTTACACCGTACTGTATACCGCCTGCAACGGAGAAAGTTCTTTGGGCTTCAAAAGCTTGGGGTTCTTCTTCCGGAGATTCTACATTGACAACAATTTCGCCGGAGACTGTTTCATAGTGTTCAGAATCATCCGGAATGAAAGTCCAGTTCAGTTTAGTTTCGCCTTCAGTGAGTGCATTGCCGAGATTATCCCAGATAACAGAACCTTCTACATTGCTGTTTACAGTGAAATCGTCTTGAGAAAGAATATCTTTAGAAGTTACTTTGCTCTTTTTGAGTTTAATATCCATTTCAGGTTCGGCTTTAGCAATATGGGATGTCAGTGTCAGTGTTCCGATATAAAGAGCATCTTCAGAAGAATCTGTTGTCATATCAAAATCATCAAGAGGAATTTCAGGAGTTTCTATATCCGAATCGTAATCATGCAAATAAATATCAAATGTTGTCGTGAAATTACCGGCAGTTTTAGGAGTACCTGAAATAACGAAATTTTCATTCATAGTCAAACCAGCAGGAAGTTCACTGTTTTCTGTAAGTACAAAGGAAATATTTTCAGCAGGCACATCTACGTAATCCGTAAGGGCTACTTCTTCTACAGCAGAATTGTAAGTGGCTGTCAGTTCAGCCTCAGGAACTGCTTCAATCGGACGGAAAGTTACCTTTGCTTTCATGTAGAAATCCGAAACTTCAGTCCCATGGTTGTCAACATAAGCAAAATAATACTTTGCTGGAACATAGCAGATAGTTTCTGTATTAAAATCTGCGTATGGCGAATTCCAGTTTAATTCGTCAGGGTCAGTATAGAGGTAAACTGATTTCATGGCGGATGTATTTAAAAATGCAAAGTTCCCAACTGATTTTACAGTATCCGGAATATGGATTGTCTCTAAAGCTGAACAGTTTGCAAATGCCGCTGAGCCAATGGATTCCAAATCTCCAAGAATCGTAACAGATTCTAATGATTTACAGCTATTGAATGCACAGTATCCAATATGTTTAACACCTGTTCCGAGGGTTACTGATTTCAGGTTGTTAAAGTTTCCGGCAAGCAGTGTATCAGGAATTGTTTCTACGCTATTAATTATAACATCTTCCAATGCAGTACAGTCCAGAAAAATGATGTCTTTCATAAGACCTTCAAAGGCAGTGACTCCATTTCCAATGGAAATGGATTTCAGACCACTGCAACGGATAAATACGCCTTCACCCAGATATGTTACACTGTCCGGAATGTCGCAAGAGGTTAAACCTGTTTGGACAAATGCATACCCTTCTACTTTGGTTACACTATCAGAAATGGAAACGGATTCCATATTAGCACATTTATAAAATGCAAAAGAGCCGATTCCTGTAATTCCATTTTCAATTACAGCCTGCTTGATGGAAAGATTTTCCTTAAAAGGGGTATTATCAGCAGAATAGCTGTACATATCTCCCTCTCCGAAGATAGTCAGAACACCATTTGCATACAATTTATAGAAAGCATTTTCACCGCACTGACCAGATTCTACAATGCTGTCCATTTCAGTGGAATCGAATGAAGTTTCTACTTCAGTAGCTTCCGGAGCAGAGGCACTTGCAGTAACAGTTCCTGCAAATATCGGGCCATTGGATGCGCAGAGTGCAAAAGCGGCTACAATAGCCAAGAGTTTCTTTGTGTTTGGTTTCATTGAAAATTTCCCCCATTAGAGTAAATAATTTTTAAATTTCGGATTTAACGATTTACATTTCGTATTTCCGCTGACATGATGATTATAGCATAAAACGTTTAAGATGTCAATGCCTCTTGGCAATTTTCTACTATTAGTACAAGCTTGATGAATTGTTTTCAATGTTTTGTCGGCATAAAGTACATAAAAAAACCAGCAGGAAAACCGACTTTTTTGAATTCATAAAAAATACATTTTCAAGCCATTTTTAATACATTTTGAGCTCATATATTATTACTTAAAATTTCATAGAAAATTCATATTTCCATTTTCTTAGCCCAAATAAACTATATACAAAAAGTATTGTTTTTGTTTCTAAAAACATTAAGAAATAATTCCCAAAAACTATTTTTAAAAATTACTATAAGTATTTTTTGGATGATGTCTCTAACCTGACAGTCAAAGAGTTTGAAATTTGATTCATTTTATCCACTAAAAAGGCATTTTCTGTATTGTGTTTTTTATGACTGTCTGATATAATATAAATAACATAAAGTATTGTTTTGTAAAATATCACTGGGAGGAATTGCAATGAAACTAAAAAAATTAATCGGAGCAGTCACATCAGGGATTTTAACAGTCGGAATGTTGTCAGCTCCCATACAGAAGATACCGTTTCAGAACAGCAGAATATCAGAGATGACGTTCGGCGGACTGACTGCCGAACCGATTCGGGCACAGGCGGTTTCCAATTTTCGCCGTGTCGTGGATAATGAGCATCCTATGTGGATTGTTCATATTGATTCTTGGAACTATGCTGACCCTGAAAAGATTATCGAGCTTGTGCCGGAAGATGTTCTGCCTTATGTTGTATTCAATATTTCGCTTTCTATCAACTGGAGCGGTACAGAACATAAATGGCTCATGGTGCAGGACGGCATTGAGTGCGCCCGTTCATGGATGAAAGCTTGTGCGGATAAGGGTGTCTGGACAATGATTCAGCCGGCCAGCGGAGGACAATGCCATTTTCCGGACTATAAAGCGACTGACGATTTGGATAATACGATTTTCGGGGAATTTTTCAAGGAATATCCTAATTTTATAGGCTATAACTATTGTGAGCAGTTCTGGGGCTTTGCTTCTCCGGATTTTCCTGTCACATATCAGCAGAGATATGACCATTTTTCTGCACTTCTGAAGCTCTGCAACAAGTACGGCGGTTATCTGGATGTCAGCTGGTGTGAAAATCAGTGGGGCAGTGCGCTCAATCCGGTGGCAATGCTGAAAACAAATGCCAACTGGGAAAAGGCTTGCCGTGAATACAGTGAAAATTTTATCTTGGAAGAAAAATATACGCAGACAGGCTATATCGCCGATGTAGAAAGCGAAGTCTACGGAGCTTATATTTCAGGCTACTGCGGAAATTACGGCGTTCGCTGGGATGATACCGGCTGGTCTGACTATCCGTGGTCAGGCGAGGCGACAAAGGAACAGTATCGTCTTTCTACCGCCCTGCCGATTTTAACAGAACGCATGATTCAGAACGGTATGACCGTTGTAGACGGCCCTGAGCTCGTCTGGGCAGACTGCGTAAAAGGCTTATGGGATGCTACCGACAGCGAGGGCTATAAAGTCAGACAGTGGACATTCTTCGACCAGTTTCAGAATGATTTTCTGGATCTGTACCGGAAATTCAATGAAGGCTTTATCCGGATTCCCACAAGACAGGAAGTCATTGACCGTACTAAGCTTGTTGTCATTCAAGATGTGAATTCCGGAAGCAATGACGATAAATACTGTACTTATCCCACATTGTTTGAGGGACTGTATCGAGCAACCAATGACGGAAATCTGAAAGACAATCATAATCCTTTCAAATCGACAGGACGCTATCAGACCATTCCTACTATCTACGGATTCGCCGATAATATGGCAAAATCCATTCCGGTACAGGTGAAACAGTCTCAGATTGTCTCCCGCTGGAGCAGTATTTCGGCAAAACAGGAGGAATTCAACAAGCTCTATCCGAATGAAGCTACTTCTAACTGCTATGTCGGCAGAAATCAGAATACATGGATTACTTACAATCCGAACAAGACAGGCGGTGTGACAGGCGGTATGTTCACGCTGAAATACAATACCTGCAAGACATTCGATATTAAGCATCAGCTCTACGGAACAGCCGTTATCAAGGAATTTTCTGACCATATTGATATTTATATGAACAACTATGATGAAGATAACGTTTCCGAACTCAAAACAGAAACCATCAAGATTGAGGGCGCATCTTCCAAGCCATCTTTCACGGCCAAAGACAGAGGCGTCAGCCAGACAAAGAGCGTGATTACAGAAAGCTGGGAGAACGGAACTTATATTCTGACAGTCAAGCACAACGGCCCTGTTGATATTTCTGTCAAATGTTCCGGCAATGAAACAGGCCGTTCGGCTGTTTATCCGGAATCTAACCCGACTGCGCCCGCATTTCCGGCATTCT
>SVNI01000060.1 GCA_015066975.1 Ruminococcus sp.
GGAACGATACGTCTTTGACAGCTTGTTTTTTTCCGTAGCTTTTGGAAATATGCTGTACATCAAGTGCAGAATTCATAAAAAATATTCCTCCCTGAGAATTTAAAATTTTTTAAGATAAAATAAGTAATTTACAGTTGATTTTTTTCGTCAGATATGATAAAATATAAATATCATCAAATGTATTTTTTTACATCCAGAAAGGAGCATGTATCATGCCGTTACACGAATCCGGAGAAGATTATCTCGAAACGATATATCTTCTCAGCAAGAAAAAAGACTTTATCCGTTCGATTGATATTGCTACAGAACTCAATTATTCCAAAGCAAGCATCAGCCGTGCAATGAAGCTTCTCAGAGAAGCCGGTTTGATTACCATGGCAGAAGACGGACAAATCAAACTCACAAAGACCGGTTTTCAGAAAGCAACGGATATTTACAGCCGTCACACCCTGATTACGGATTTCTTTGAGAAAGAACTCGGCGTGAATCCCGTCACCGCCGAAAAGGATGCCTGCCGGATTGAACATGTCATCAGTGAAGAAACTTTCCTGCGACTGCGTTCTTATATGACGGAGAAAGGCTATGAAACAAGGCTGTAACTCATGAAAATCAAAGAAATCAAGATTCCGGAGCAGTTCGGCTCGCTGTACGTCTGTCCCGTGCCGGAGAGAAGCCGGAAATCAGAACATGAAACTGCACATGCGTTATTAAAATCCGCTGTTCAGAAATATGCTGAATCCAGACAGATACAAGTTTCAGAACAAAATCTTGTTCTGGATTATCTGGAATATCAGAAGCCGTATTTCCGGCACTATCCGGAAATTTATTTCAACTTGAGCCACTGTACCGGACTGGCAGTCTGTTTGCTTTCCGGTCGTGAATGCGGTGTGGATGCTGAATCGGTTCGGGAAATGCGTCCGGCAGTTGTACGGAGGGTCTTTTCTCCCGAAGAACAGCAATTGCTTTCAGAAACGGCTGAACCCGATAAGCTTTTCACCAAAATCTGGACACTGAAAGAATCTTATGTCAAGGCAATTGGCAGAGGTATCGGCTTTCCGATGCAGGAAGTCAGCTTTTCTTTTGAAGCTGATACAGTTCTTTGCAGTCGGAAAGATGCCGATTTCTGTCAGATACCCTATCAAGATTACAGCATCAGTGTGTGTGTTCTTCGTTCAGGAGTACAGCCTTGAAAGCTGTGCTCCTGATTTTTACTGCGATAAATCAGAATTTGCCGTCTTTATATAGAATAATGCAGCCATATATTCAAGGCTAGAAACAATACAATTTGTAAAGCAGTTACTGCAAGAACACCTTTTTCTATTGCAAAGGATTTATTTTCCTGCAATTCAAACCATTCCAAAAATTTCTGACGGCATAGCTTCACAAACACAAAGTTTCCAATCATCATCAGCAGAGCGTTTAGCCAGCCGTTTCCGAAAAAAATATTCGTTGTTCTCCAGCAACCCAGAAATTCTATACATAATAAAAGCCAGAATATTGCATATTTCTTTTTCATTATCATTCTCCTGTCAGAAAACCATTCGGAACAGCATAATGATTAGCAGTACTGCTGCCAACGCCCCATAAGAAAATGCTGTGTTGTACACCACAAAGAAAAATATATCATCTTTTGAGAGCTGTACTGATTTTTTCCAAAGCATTACACATATTAACACTAACAATGCGGAAATTCCAAGAACAGGCAATAAAAACAATACCATCATCATCAAGGCATACTCTATGCCAAAGTCCATAAGAAGGTAATCAATCAGAAGAATAAACGTAGCAATTGCATATATCCATATTGTTTGTTTTGTGTTCACAGTTCATCTCCTTACAGATTCAAATCATCTTATCAGATAATGCTTTCTTCAAACGGCGATGCCGGCAAGCCGTTTTTGCTGAACAAAGTCACATCACCATAGTTATACCACGCATAGCGGATACCTGTCGGATAAGTGACATCAGGATTCTGAATCAGAACGGCATTTCCCTTGATTTCCGCTTCTGCTGAATGCCATTCGTCGGAATCATCACGAATTTCAAAACCAGATTGCTTTTTCAGTTCCAAGCCGGATTCTGCGTTATTGAATTCGATATGAACCCCGTTCCCCTCCGGATAGGCACACCGGAACAGCGGTGCAGTCGTATCTTCTTCCTGAATGTGATACACTTCTTTCAGTGCCTGCAAATATAATCTTTCTGCCGGAATGCGCTTTTCTTTCGGGTGAATCTCTTTGAATTCGCCTTGTTCGAGAATGACCGCAAGTCCGGTATTTTTCGTATTTCTGTAGATTTTCTCCTGCGCCTGACGGATAATGCTCCAGTTCGTTTGATGTTTGGTATCTTCAAAACCGTACATCGGGAGCTGTACCAGAAGAAACGGCAGATTCTCATCTTGAAAATCGGTTCTCCACTGACGAATTAAACAGGAAAGCATTGTCTGATAGCCCTCCGGACGATGGTCATCGGATTCGCCCTGATAATACAAAAATCCTCGCAGACTATACGGAATGATTCTGGTTATCATGGTATCATACAGACCATGCGGACGAAGCGGATTAATCGGCGCAGAAGGGCCGGGATAACGGTTTTCTCCGCAGATTTCAAGCACTTCCTCCCATGAGATTTCCGGATTCTTCTGATAACATTCGGCGCATTTTTCCTGCCATTTATTGTGATAATCGCAGTAATCCAGATAAGCCTGATTTGCTTCTTCATCGGTCAGACCAGCCATGCCGTTTTCATAATCTTTCAGATATAATTTTCCGGTTTCGGTCGATTCGAGGGTTTCACGGCTGACCCATGCGCTTGCGGAAGTTCCGCCGTAATTGCATTCGACAAGCCCGACCGTCACACCGAGTTTCTTTGCGAGCATTTCGCCGAAATAATAGCCGACTGCCGTCCAGTTGGCGCAGTTGTCACGTTCGGGAGTCTGCCAGACAGAAGCTTCTTCTTCTTTGAAGAATTCTTCATCGAAATGCCCTCTTTTGCAGACGTGATATAATCTGACATTGGAATTCTGACAGGATGCGAGAGCCGGTTCAGGGTTATCGGAATTGATAAGAGCCATTTCCATATTAGACTGACCACCGCAGAGCCAGACTTCGCCAATCATGACATCAGATAAGAGAATTTCCTCATTGTGGCTGGAAATTCTGATTTCAAACGCACCGCCGGCGGGCATGGGGGGGAGGGTGACACTCCATTTCTGATTTCTGACTTTGGTCTGCACGGAACAGCCGTTGAGCGAAACGGTGATGATTTCATTTTCATCGGAGCAAGTCCCCCAGATATGAACGGGCTTTTCTCTCTGGAGCACAGTATGATTTGTAAAAATAGGAGCTGTTTTCAGCATTGACATACAATCCTTTCTGAATAATATCTATTTTTTATTATACTTTAAAATATGAAGTATGTCAATGAAATTTGCGTGAAAAAACAAAAAGCCCTGATTTCATGAATCAGGACTTTTGTTTGTCATGAACATATTTTGGTTTAATTTAAACCACGATTTTTTATTTCTTGAGCAACAGCAGCCATTTTAGCAATGCTCCAGCCATACGGATTAGTTCTTGAAATCCGGAGAAGTTCTGCATCAGAAAGTCTTTTCACATCAGCCGGAACGTCAACTTTACCGCCACTTAAAATATCAAGAAGTCCCATTCGTCTCACCTCTTTTCAATATATATTCCACGGCTTTCTAAAACCAGCTTAATCGCTGACATTTTTGCAGCCGTATCAATGGTACGAGATTGCTTTGCCAAATTCTTAAACTCTGATTTTAGAGAATAAGTATCCCAAGGTTCATATACTCCTCTGTAATCTTTAGTAGCTTCAACGCCTTTAAATATTGCATTGAGTATTTCTTTTAACATATTTATACCCCCTTGAAATTTTATTTACAAAATTATTGCAAAAATCGCAAAAAAATGTTATAATAAAGTATTAGGCTATTATACGGACAGCCTAATATATCTTCTATTTTTATTATACGCTTTTTAGAATCATTTGTCAAGCAAATTTACTCATTTTTATGAGAATTTATGTTTTGCACAAAAATGAAAGGAGTTTTTTGTATGTTTTATGAAAGGTTAAAGGCTATTTGCAAGGAGCAACACACTTCGGTATCAGCTATGCTGACGGATTTAAATTTGAGTACTGGAAGCACAGGACGCTGGAAAAGGGGGGGACTTCCAAACGGTGAAATTTTAGTTCAGATTGCCGACTATCTGCATACATCTATAGACTATCTGATTTTCGGGGAGTACAGAACCAACCTCAACGAAGAGCAGCTCAAACTTCTGGAACTTTACGAATCCACCCCCGAACGTGCAAAATATAAAGTTCTCTGCGATTTTGAAACTATCGTCAATCAGGAAATTGAAAAATTCGCTCAGAAAAAAGAGGCTGTATAATGATGAAGATAAACAGAAAATAACTGCCGTATCGTGAAGGAATGATACGGCAGTTATCTATTTTAGGAGATGCGGAGATTTTGAATGTAAAGATGAAATTGTGATATGAAAATTATCCCATCCTTTCTGAATTGTTTTTTTGAGGGTAAAAACAGAAAACTGAGGGAAGTTTTCTGTTTCTATTTATATAACAACTCAGAACGAAAAATATTGGCATGTTTTTTCTGAATTTACAGAAAGTTCATAAAATTCATGAAATGTTCAAGAGTTATTTCCCCCTGCGGTATTCGGTAGGGGTCATCTGGAAGAATTTCTTGAAAGTCCTCATAAAGTGGGAGTAATCATAACCGCATTTTCTGGAGATTTCCTGTAAGGTATCGGCAGTATGCAGAAGAAGATATTTTCCGTGTTCCATTTTGGCACGGCGGATGTCATAAGCGCAGGTCACGCCGAACGCTTTCTGATAGATTTTGCAGAAATAAGAAATGCTGATGTTTAACTTCTGACTGCAAAGGATAACAGACCATTCCTGTTCAGGAGTCTGATAAATCTGATTCCGGATTTTTTTGAGTTTTTTATAATGAAGCTGTTCGGAATAGGTGGCTTTATTGGATTTCGCCTGTGTCACGAGTGCAGCGGCGGCGGCAGTGACGGTTTCTTCTGTGAGGAGTTGAATTTCAGCATCTGTCAGAACAGCGGACTGCAACGGCAGAACGACTTGTTTCAATGAACGCTGATATTGCTCAAAATGGTCACGGAGATTCTGAATCAGAAGATTGTGATAATGGGAAGACTCCGGCTCTGAACCAAGAATCAGAAAATCACTTTCACCGGCTCGGAGACATTTTTCGTGATAACTGCAAATATTCTGAAGCTGTTCTGCAAAAGCAACCAGAAGTTTATCTTTCAGGAGCGTACCGCCTGTTTCGGCAAGACGGTAGAGTCCGGCAATATCAAGAGCAATCCAGAAACAGTTCTCGTTCCGGAGTCTGACAGATTCAAGATACTCTTTCCAGAGGTACGGCAGATGATTGAGTTTATAAAGACCTGTAAGCGCGTCACGCACCTGAGAGAGATAATCATGATAAGCGAGACTTTGGAGGGCATTCCGGACGCGGAGAAATTCAAGAGCATTGCTGGTTTCCCGGCAGAACCGCAGATAATACGGATTAACACCGTCTGCAATTCCCAGATATTGCAGAACAGAATAGCCAAAGCATCTGTCCTGAAAATACAATGCAGAAAAGAAAGTTGCTGTCGGGGTGTCATTTGTCCGGAAATCCGGGGAAACCATTTCCGTAATCGGAAAGAGGGTATATCCGCCGTTATAATGCATTCTCATCATCTGTTCGGAGTAACCGCCATGCTGATGAGAGGGGCGTTTTTCCTCGTCCCAGTTTTCGCAGAGACAGAGAGCATAATATTCTTTATCATAATATTCCGGGTCAAAGAAGACAAAATTCAGATTATAAATCGTTTTGACAAGTGTTTCCAGACTGGTACAGGAAAGCATTCTGACGGAAAGACTGCTGTCGATATAATTTTCTTCCAGTTGCAGATAGTTGAATTCTGATTTTTCAGAAACAGAAGCATAATTCTGACATCCGCAAGTTTTTCGGCAGATGAGAGTACCTGTTTCGGATTTTCTGCTGATAAGGCTTTTTCCTGTAATAAGTTCATAGAGCTGACACATGGCATTCCGGCCGAGCTGTTCCCATGAGGGGGCGTAAGTCGTGACGGGAGGCATATGCAGAGCGGATTCCATTGCACCGTCATAGCCTGTAATAAGCACATCATCCGGAACGGAAATTTGATGTTTTTTCAGGGCATCACAAAGAGAAACCGCCATCAGGTCATTGGCGCAGACAACGGCATCCGGAAGCGGGCGCGCACCGTCTGCGAATTCCTGTGCAAGTTTCTGTGCAGAAAAAAGATAGAAATCACCATAGACAGTATTTTTTTCTTCCTGATAGGGAATATCAGCTTCTGCCAGAGCTTCCTGAAATCCGGCCAGACGTTCCATTGAAACAGGATTTTGTGCAGGCCCTGTCAGACAGAGCAGATTTTTGCATTGATGCACCTGTATCAGATGTCTGGTAATTTCTGCCATTTCTGCGCGGTCGTGATACCAGACCGGAACAAACGGCTTATGTTCTATACCGATACGGACAACAGGTTTCGGGCAGTTTTCCAGCAGAAAACGCTCGATTTCGTCACTGTATTCTTTGGATGCAAACGAATACGGAATGAAAATCACTCCGTCTAGCAGGGAAAACTGCATCATGTGCAGAAGATTTTCCTCGCCGATAGTTGTCTGAAAATGTTCTTCATGCATGATAAAAATATCTGCACTGATATTTCTGGAGAATGCTTCTTCCAGTATGCCTGATATTTGCTTGCGGTTAACGGTTTTGTAGATTTTCCCTATAATAATCCCGATTCTTGCAGGTTCTGTCATAGAACTCCTCGCTTTCTGACATCTCCTGTTCCGGGGGCATATCTCTTCCGGCTAAATAGTCCAAACTTGTGCCGAATATATCGGCGATACAGACAAGAACTTCGACGGGCATGGCATGGATGCCACGTTCATAATTGGCATATGTCCTCCGGCTGATACCAAGACGGCGCGCCATTTTTTCCTGTGTGATATGCGACTTTTTGCGAAGTGTACGGATTCTGTCATGTAAAACAATTCTGATTTCCTGATATTTCTGTGTCATAATAAAAATTCCTCCTTTTGATATAAAACCCTGTTTCCCCAAAAAACAGGGTTTCTATTAAATAAGACAATTCAGAAGAGAAAAAAATGACACTTTTTTGAAATTTTAAGAATTTTTTGTACACATGCACAAACGGAACGGTTGTTTTTTAGTGATATTGAACGCATAAAGGCAGACAATCGGTCTGTCTGCCCTGATTTTTGAGATTATTATAACATGTTTCGGCATAATTGTCAAGTAGGAGAGAAGAATCTCTGAAAAACTTTTTTAGACATGCGTCGCATTGTTAAGAAATTATTATGTGCATGTTAAATATATGAACTTATTTATTTTTGGTTAATTTGACCAAAATTAAAAATATAATTTGTCAAATATACCAATTGTATTTTTGTATTAAATTTGCTATAATGTAATCAAGCCGGAATTGCCGAGGGGCGGCAACACAGACCGGCTGTACTTGAAAGGGGAATGATTTCCAATGAGAATGCAAGCAATGAAAAAAAGTCTGGCTGCACTGTTAGCAGCTGCAAGTGTTATCTGTTCCGCAGGAATTTCTGCACAGGCAGTCACTGTAACTCCGGCTGAAAATGCCAATGTGACAGCAACTGCAAGCGAAAGCACTGTGAAGTTCGGCACAACAGGCGGTTTTGAAGAAGGGGCTTATGCAGAATGGACTGCTGTTTCTGGTGCATCTGGCTATAATGCCTATGTAGATGGTACACAGCTCGATTCCATGCTGATTCGTCAGTATCCGGGATGTTTCCGTGTGGATGCTGTGGGACTGAAAGCAGGTTCGCATACTATTAAAGTAGTTCCGGTTATCAGCGGAAAGGAAGATACTTCCAAGGCTGCCGAAGTAAAAGTAACTTCTACAGCAAATGACCGTTCCGGTTTCGGCTGGGTGAACGGTACTTCTTCCGGTGCTTATAATGAAGATGGTACTCTGAAATCCAATGCAACTGTTATCTATGTTACCAATGCAACAAAAGACACCGTTACAGTAACTCTGCCGAACAAAAAAGGCGTTGATACCGAACTGACTGGTATTCAGAACATCATCACAAACCTGAAAAGCAATACCACTGTAGGCCCTGTGGCTATCAGATTTATCGGCAACATCGAAGACCCTGCCAACATGCCTAACGGTGACCTGTATGTTGATACTGTTACCTGCGGTCTGACTATCGAAGGTATCGGCACTGATACCACATTCAACGGCTTTGGTCTGGTTATGAAGAATTCTTCCAACATAGAAGCCAGAAACCTCGGCTTCATGAACTGCAACAGCTCCGAAGGCGACGATTGCGGACTTCAGCAGAAGAATGACCATATCTGGGTACATCACTGCGACTTCTTCTATGGTGATGCTGGCTCTGATGCTGACCAGGTAAAGGGCGACGGTGCGCTTGATACTAAGACTTCTACTTATATCACACACTCTTACAATCATTTCTGGGATAACGGAAAATGCAATCTTCAGGGCATGAAATCCGAAACAACAGAAAATTATATTACTTATCATCATAACTGGTATGACCATTCCGATTCCCGTCATCCGAGAATCAGAACATGTTCCGTTCATATCTACAACAACTATTTTGATGGCAATGCAAAATACGGCGTTGGTGTGACGATGGGAGCATCCGCATTTGTAGAAAACAACTATTTCAGAAACTGCAAGTATCCGATGCTGATTTCCATGCAGGGTTCTGACATTGCCGAAGGTGAAGGCACATTCTCCAGCGAAGACGGCGGTATCATCAAGGCATACGGCAACTATATGACTGGTCAGAAAGCATTCGTTCCGTATTCTGAAAACAATACAGAATTTGACGCTTATGTCACATCTTCCAGAACTGCAACAGTTCCTTCCTCTGTTACATCCAAGCAGGGCGGTACAGCGTATAACAATTTCGATACCAATTCCAGCCTGATGTACAGCTACACACCTGACAATGCCGAAGATGTTCCGGCTAAGGTAACAGCTAACGCAGGCCGTGTACAGGGCGGTGACTTCAAGTGGACATTTGACAACTCTGTTGATGATGAAAGCTATGCTGTCAATGAAGCTCTGAAAGCAGCACTGGTATCTTATAAAGATTCTATCGTAGCTATCGGAAGCGGATTCACTGATTCCACTGACCCGACTGCAACAACAGCTCCTAACGAAACCACAGCAACATCTACAGAAACTACCAAGACAACGACTGCAACAGAAACAACTGCTGAACCTGCTGGAACACAAGCACCGGCAAGCTATGCACAGATTATCTATGCATCTCCGAATGGTTCTGGTTCTGGTTCTTCCGCATCTGACCCGACTGATGTCCTGACTGCTATCAAGAATGTTCCGGCCGGCGGCTGTATCTATCTGCTCGAAGGTACTTACAAGTATACAGATACTATCCTGATTGACCAGAACAATTCCGGTTCTTCCGGTAAATACAAAACAATGTCCGCATACAACGGCGCAAAGGTAGTCTTTGATTTTACCGGACAGACAGTTTCCAGTTCTGCAAGAGGTTTTGTTCTGGATGGTTCTTACTGGCACTTCTACGGATTTGAAATCTATAATGCAGGCGATAACGGTTTGCTTCTTTCCGGTAATAACAATATTATCGAAATGATGGTCTTCAATGACAACGAAGATACTGGTCTCCAGATTTCCAGATACAGAACAGATGCTGCTGCTATTGCTGACTGGCCGACAAACAACCTCGTCAAGAACTGCACATCCAAGAACAACTGTGATGAAGCAACTATGGAAAATGCAGACGGTTTCGCTGCTAAGCTGACCTGCGGTGAAGGCAATATTTTTGACGGCTGTATCTCTTACAACAACTCTGACGATGGCTGGGATTTGTATGCAAAAGAAGAAACTGGCCCTATCGGTGTCGTAACTCTTAAGAACTGTATCGCATTCCGCAACGGTTTCACCGAAGACGGCAGAGGCTACGGCGACTGCGACGGCAACGGCTTTAAGCTCGGCGGCGGCGGTATCGGCACTCGTCATAAAGTAGAAAACTGTCTTGCATTTGAAAACCTGAACTGTGGCTTTACCGATAACAACAATCCTGAATTCGGTGATATGAAGAACTGCACCGCTTATAACAATAACCTCAAGGGTGCAAAGGCAAACTACATGGTTTACAGATGCTCCACAACTGCAACATTCGCTAACATGATGTCTTATTACAACGTTGCAAACGTTTCCAAGACCAATGCAACAGGCATCAAGGCAGGCAATGATAAATTTGTCGGCGCAATGACAAACGGCATCTACTACAACAGCAAGTACTACTTTGCTAAGAGCGAAACACTGGCAAACGGCTCTAAGCTTGGTGATATTGTAACTCCCACTGATTCTGATTTCGTAACTCTGACAGTTGGTGCAATGGGCTCTACAGATTTCCATACTGCATGGAGAAATGCGGATGGTTCTCCGAACCCGAAGGGCTTTGCAGAAACACCTTCCAACGGTACTTATGCATCTCTGGGCTATCACATGATGAACGGTGTAACACAGACAGCAACTCCGGGCACATCTTCTGGAACAACTGAACCGGCTTCTACAACCGAATCCAAGACAACCACTGAAACAACAGCATCTGCTGTAACACCTGTGGCAAGCGAATATGTTCATAACTTTACAGTAAATGGAACTACAAGCTCTTTCTACACCTTCTCCGGCAACATGAATTCCAAGGATGTCGCTGTTTCTTATAACGGTCTGACCCTGACAAAATCTCTCAAGATGGAAACTGCTACTTCTATCACATTTACAGCACCTTCCGCAGGTACTTTAACTTTGGTAACAGATACTGCAAGCAAGGGCATCAAGGTGAACGGTACAAAGTATACAACTGATGCTAATGGTGTAGTGACTGTTGATGTAGCTGCTGGTACAGTAGAAATCACAAAGGGCGATGCTATGAATCTGGTATATATCGCTTATGCATCCAGCGGAACTTCCGCAGGCACAACTGGAACAACTACCCAGACTGAAACAACTACCACTACAACAACCGAAACTACAGAAAACTACCTCAGAGGCGATGCTGACGGCAGCGGCAGTATTGATATTCTGGATGTCATCACTATCAACAGAGCTATTCTTGGCAAAGAAGTGCTCTCTGCTACACAGAACAAGGCTGCTGATGTCAATAACAGCGGTGCGCCTGATTCCGCAGATGCTCTTATGATTATGAAGAAAATTGTTGGTCTGATTACTGAACTGTAATTCATAGTTTCAATCATCTATCAGAAAAGTCCTGCTTTGGCAGGGCTTTTCCTGTTTATGATAACACAGCGTCAAAAAAAGCTGTTCTCTTTTGGGAGAGAACAGCTTTCTGATTAGTTTGAGATTATAAATTGCATAATTCTTTGTATAAGCCGATATAAGCATCTGCGGAAGCCTTCCAGCTATAATCGCTTGTCATGGCACGTTTGATAAGTGCCTGCCAGCTTTCAGGATTGTCATAGCAGTTTTTGGCTCTTGCACAGGCATCCAGCATATCATGTGCATTATATGTCCGGAAGCTGAAGCCGTTTCCGTCGCCGTTGCCGTTATCTTTGACAGAATCGCGCAGACCGCCGGTTTCCCGGACAATCGGAGCAGTACCATATCTCATGGAAATCATCTGCGCCAAACCGCACGGCTCACTTTGAGACGGCATCAGGAACATATCTGCACCGGCATAGATTTTCTTTGCCAAATCCGGCTGAAACCCCAGTGTTACGCTCACCCTGTCCGGATAACGCCACTGCATTTCAGAGAAGAAATCTTCATAGATTTTCTCACCACTTCCCAGAATAGCAAATTTATAGCCCAGATTCAGAATATCTTCAAAAACATAGCGAATCAGGTCAATGCCTTTATGAGAAACAAAACGTGTGACAATGCCAATAACGGGTTCGTCACCTTCCTGCAAAGCCAGTTCGGAAAGTAGAGCTTCTTTGCAGGCCTTCTTGCCGGACGGGTCAGCAGAACTGAATTTCTTGGCGATTAAATTATCCTGCTCAGGGTTATATAATTCCGTATCAATGCCGTTGAGGATTCCGCACAGCTTGTACTGCTTGTTGACGAGAATCCTGTCAAGGCCGTGCGCATAGTACGGGTCAAGAATTTCCCATGCATAGCTGGGGCTGACGGTTGTGATTTTGTCAGCGGCTTCGATTGCACCTTTCATCATGTTGATAGCACCGTCATATTCCAGAATGCCGATATGATACAGCGGAATGCCCATGACTTCATTCAGCACTTCACGGCCATAGCTGCCCTGATACTGAATATTATGAATCGTGAACACATGCTTGATATTCTGATAATTCTGCTGGTATTTGTAAAATACCTGATAGAAAACAGAAATCAAGGCTGTCTGCCAGTCATTGGCATGGATAATATCCGGCTTGAAATCAATACAGCGAAGCATTTCCAGAACTGCTCTTGAGAAAAATACATAGCGTTCGCAGTCATCATAAAAGCCATACAGACCGTCGCGTCCGAAATAATATTCGTTATCAATAAAATAATAGGTCAGGCCGTTCCAGATGGCTGTGAAAATACCGCAGTACTGTTTTCTCCAGGAAACATCTACTGTGATATTGGTTAAGGACGTCATCTGTGCGCGGAGTTCCGGACGAATGGATTTATACAGCGGAATCACAACCCGGCATTCATGACCTTTATTCCGGATTGCGGCAGGAAGCGAGCCGACAACATCTGCCAGACCGCCGGACGCTGCAAACGGTACAGCTTCGCTTGCGGCAAACAGTATATTCAAAGCAAATCACCCTTCCTGAAATCAAAGTTTTGCGTTTTTGCTGATATAAACAGGATAGCTGTCCGAACCGGTCAGAACTCTGCCGTCTTCGGTCGTGACATTCTTGTCTGTAATAACGGCTGTCAGTGAGCAGTCCGCACCGATATTTGTGCCCTGCATCAGAATGCAGTTGCGGACAACGCTTCCTTTTCCAACTTTAACACCACGGAAGAGAATGCTGTTTTCGACAGTGCCTTCAATGATACAGCCGTCTGCAATCAGAGAGTTGGAAGCTTTCGCTTCAAGGCCGTATTTTACAGGGCCATTGTCACCGATTTTGGTATATACAGGAGAACCGGCCTTAAAGAGCTGGTTTCTGTTTTCTGGTTTGAGAAGTGCCAG
>SVNI01000061.1 GCA_015066975.1 Ruminococcus sp.
CATCTCGAAATTGCCATTTCCAAACTGAAAGCCAAATTCGGCGCAGAAGTAGAACTTTCCGTTCCGCAGGTTGCCTACCGCGAAACCATCCGCAAAAAAGTAGAAGCCGAAGGCAAACACAAGAAACAGTCCGGCGGTCACGGTCAGTATGGTCATGTCAAAATCGCGTTTGAACCTTGTGTCAGTGATGAATTAATCTTTGAAGAAAAAGTATTCGGCGGTTCTGTTCCCAAGAACTACTTCCCCGCTGTCGAAAAAGGTCTTCAGGATTCCGTCAAGAAAGGCGTTCTTGCAGGATGCCCTGTTGTCGGCCTGAAAGCTATCCTGTTAGACGGTTCTTATCATCCTGTGGATTCTTCTGAAATGGCATTCAAGATGGCGGCATCTATCGCCTACAAAGAAGGCATGAGAAATGCTGACCCGGTAATGTTAGAGCCTATCAGCACACTAAATGTCACTGCTCCGGACGACAATACCGGTGACATCATGGGCGAACTCAACAAACGCCGCGGCAGAGTACTTGGCATGAATCCAGCTGGAAAAGGTGAAACTACCATTACCGCCGAAGTGCCTGTCCGTGAAATGCATGATTTTGCAATGTATCTCCGTCAGGTGACCAGAGGCATGGGCAGTTTCACGCTTGAATTCCTGCGTTATGAACCGCTTCCGGCTAACCTCCTGAGCGAAGTCATCACAGAAATTTCCACTGCTAACGAAGCATAAATCATTCAGGACTGTGCAGAATCTGCACAGTCTTTTTATACTGCTGTCATCTTCTTGTGAAAAATGAGTAAAAACATGCCGTTCTGTTGACTTTTCCTTTCTGATATGCTATAATAAAATCTGCTGAAATTTTTTAGAGAGGGGTCTGCATCATGGCAAAATTTGCAGAAAAATTTGAATCGTTTACCAGAATCGTTATCAGTGTTCTTATGATTTATATCATGGGTATGCTGAGCATCATCAGCATGTCTTCCACCACTGGGATGGAGATTATCGGCGATGGCGAAGACGTGGACAGCGTTGTTATCAGAATCTTCAAAGCACAGGAATCTGTTATCTTTCATCAGGATGATATGCTTCTGAATGTGATTATGCTTGCAGTATTCGGCATTATCTGTTTTCTGATACTTCCGAAAATGAAAAAACTGACACTTCGGAAAGAATTGATTTTCATGACAGTCTGGACGCTTGTTACGGGTGTGATATGGGTCAATTCCTCCATGGTTCAGCCTACCTTCGATTCTGCCTATATTACGGAATATGCACAGAAGTTCGCATCCGGTGACTATTCCGGCATGTCGGACAAGTATTTGCAGGAATATCCGTTTCAGTTAGGCTATATCTTCATGGCGGAAATCCTGTACAGAATCGCAAATGCCAATTTCGGCGAACAGGAGACAACGATTTTTATTCAGGTGATGAATGTTGTTTTTCTGACGCTGATTTATGACGGCATTCTTCTGATAAATCATGAACTGTTTGAAGACAAGCGTGTTCGTCATGCAACTGTTCTGCTGTTTACCTTCTGCGCACAGGCTGTGATTTTCTGTTCGTTCACATACGGTATTATTCCGGGTTTTGCGTTTGCTGTCTGGGCACTGTATTTGGAAATCCTGTATTTTAAGAAAAATAAAATCTGGATGGCAATAGTTTCGGCCATCTGTCTGGCACTTGCCGTCATGATTAAGAATAATAATTATATCGTCACAATCGCTATGATGATTATCGCCGTGATTCAGCTTTTCAAGAGAAAGAATTTCCTGAAAGATGTTGCTTATATTGTTCTTTCGGTTGTGCTGGCATCTTCGGTGCTTCCGCTGGTTACTTCTCACTACGAAAAGAAAAGCGGTACGGAATTAGGCGACTCCATTCCCTATATCTCATGGATTGCCATGGGCATGTGCGAGGGCGGACGTGCTCCCGGCTGGTACAAAGGAATGTACTCTGTCTCTAAATTTGAAGAACTGGAAATGAATCAGGAAGCCATGAAAGCTTATTCTTCCAATCTGTTGAAAGAAAGAATGGAATACTTCAAAGAAAATCCCCAGTACCGGAATGATTTCTTCTACCGGAAGTTCGCTTCCCAATGGAATGAAACAAGTTATCAGAGCATCTGGAACAACACTGTCAGAAAACAGTACAAAGACAAAGGCAAAATCGCACAGTGGGTCTGCGTTGACCATGCTGACAAGGTAAAATCCTATATGGATTTCTATGCTCAGTTGGTATTCTGGGGCTGTCTGATTGCTGTTATCGGTTGTCTGAAGAACAAGAAAAATTTCTTAGCCGTCTCCATGCCTTTGATAGTACTCGGCGGTATCATGTATCATATGCTTTCGGAAGCCAAATCCCAGTATGCGATGTCTTATTTCATTATGATGGCAGGTATTTCTGCATATGGCATCTGCATCATGTATGATATCTTCTCTAAAAAAATGCAGAAATATCCCCGATTTGCCGGTTTCTTCCCTGTATATGAAGATAAGGAAGAAATTTCTGAAGAAAGCAAACCCGAACCAAAGCCGGAAACATGAGATAGCAAACTTTTTTCGGTATCAGGTGACTAAAACAAACCATAATTCAGGAGGATACTGTGAAAAAATACGGAACAATCACAAAAGTCGGAAATACAAATATAAATATTTATTCTGAAGGCAACGGAAATTTTACAATTGTTTTCATGGCCGGTTCAGGTATCGGATGTCCTGTACTTGAATATAAGCCTGTCTACAGGAGAATGTCTGACAAGTATCGAATCGCTGTTGTGGAAAAGGCAGGATATGGATTAAGCGGTCAGGCTCTGACTCCAAGAACTGTTCAGAATCTTGTTGAAGAAAGCAGAACAGCATTAAAAAATCTGCATCTTGAACCGCCCTATATACTTGCCCCACATTCTTATTCTGGTTTTGAAGCAATCTGGTGGGCAAATACCTATCCGGAAGAAGTAAAAGCCGTACTTGGAATAGATATGGGATTTCCTAACATGATGAAAGCACAGGCAAAAGAAATCCCTCATAAAAAAAAGAAAGCAATGGTTGAAAAGTCAAAAGCATTGATGCAGAAAATAGCCAAACGAGGCATAATTGACAAACTCCTCAGAAACAGAACCGTCAACGCCTCCGGACTCTTGACCAGTAATGAACTCTCACCAGAAGAAAAACAAACTTATGAGGAAGTTTATTATAAAAATATCACAAGTGATGCCGTGTTTGAAGAATCTCTGCTTGCAGAAGAAAATGCAGAAACAGCTCAGAATACAGGCTATTTAAGTTGCCCTTCCTGTTTTGTTGTAAGTAATATGAAATCCCCTGTCAAAGCCCTGTCATGGCAGCAGGCCGCACAAGATTATGCTCAGCAATGTCATGCAGAAATCCATTTGCTTAACCAAGGCCACATGATGTATACTCAAATCCCTAATCAATTGGCAGATATATTCAAGATATTTTTACAAAAAAATAATCTATGATAAAAATCATCCCCGAAGCCGTATTGCTTCGGGGATTTGCTTGTGTATGAATTCTGTCTTTGCTGTCAGCCGACTGCCTCCGGATAGGTATTTTCCTGAGAATCAGCTTCTTCCGGAAACAGTTCCGGAACGTCATTCTTGGCCTGTACAAGAAATTCATCAATCACCTGCTGGGCATCGCCGTTGAAGATATTGGAATACAGTGCATATCTGAGTGCCTGTTTCAGTGTTTCATCATAAGGCGTAATACTTTCATTCAGCTTGATGTTTTCAGCAGCATCTTTCAGTACAGCGAACTGATTCTGTCCGCCAAGCAGAGGATTGGAATAATCTCCGGCCGAAATTTTTTCCATAACGCTCTTGTTATTGACGAAATCACCGGAAGCAAGTGCATATTTTTCCATAGATTCCGCATCGGATGTAAAATATTTAATAAACTGTGAGGCTTCGGTCTTGTTGTCACATTTCGGAGATACGCAGAGCCATGAACCGCCCCAGAAATATTCCTGAGGGCCAACGACAATATTCCAGTTGCCGTCTGTACCGCAGTTTTCTTCGAGCTGTGTACCGGATGTCAGACACCACGTCGAGAAGAAATAGCCGAGCGTTTTATTCTCCTTGCCGAGTGTTTTCCATTCTGTGCTCCACTGTTCGATAGTGGGGTCAATATAATAGTTTGTCACATAGGGAATCAGCATATTGGTGAAATTCAGAGCTGTTTCTGTATTGACTTTTCCATCGATAACCCAAGGCGCATTGGTTGCAGAAGCGTAGCACTGCCACATGCCGTCCATAGTTGCCGTGATTGTAACTGCGCCGTCTGTCGCTTCATAGAGTTCAGCGGCAGTGGATTCAAACTTGTCCCAGTCATCAATTTTTGCCTGCATTTCTTCTGGAGATTTCACACCGAGATACTGTTTGGCCAGTGTCGTATTATAGCAGAATCCTCCAGGAGCAGCCTGCCAGCTTGCGCCTTTCAGAATGCCGTTGTTATCCGTGCCAATTTCCACTGTATAATGATAAGCATCCTGATAGTCAGCTTCTGTGATACCGAGTTCTGAGAGCGGTACAGAATAGCCTTCGTTATTGATATAATCCAGAATCCAGCCGGATTCTGCAATGAATAAGTCAGCACCTTCTCCGCTGTTAAGGAAGGATTTATACTTGACATTGGCATCAGCACCGCTGTCTGCACCGCAGTTGACATATTCGACAGTAATATCAGGATAATCCTGATTAAACACTTCAATCATATTTTTCAAGTCATTGTCATTCCAGGAAGCGATGGTAAGTTTTTCGCCGCCGTCGGTGATAGTTTTTGACTGATTTTTCTGTTTCACATATTCATCAAGAGTGCCGTCAAAAACACCAGAGCCGACTTCTGCTGCATATTTCAGAATATATGCGGCATCGGTGGCATTCACTTCGCCATTTCCGTCAATATCACCGAACACAGGTTCAGAAGGTGCAGCATCCTCCGCAGAACCTGTCATGACTGCCAGAGCAGAAGTGCTCAAAGCCAGTGCGAGGACAGCCGACAGTATCTTCTTTGCTTTCATTGTAAAAACCTCCTTAAAATATAAATATTCATCTGTCAAAGTACAAATTCAATATTCTTATTATACCATGTTTTAGTAACAAAGTCAATATATTTTTTAATATATTTTATTGAAAATTGTACAAAACTGTACATTTTTTCCTTGTTTTTCCCCTATTAGTGAAAGGGGTTGTATGCTATGACTGCATTACAAAATTTAAAAATCAAATGGTTTTCCCGTGCCCGGAACGCAGAACAGCAAATTTCTGCCATGCAGGCTTCACTCGCTTATGATATGCTTCTGACACAGAAACTGACAGAATTTGAAGACTGTTCTAAACTGTGCCGGAAACTGGAAAATGCACAACAGCAAAGAAAATTACAGCTTATTGCGCTGGCGGGAATTCGGGAAGAAATCCGCAGTGTAATTGAACAGATTCCTGATTCCGAAACCCGATGTATTTTTCTGCGGAAATATCTCGCCTACGAAACTAACGAACAGATTGCAGAAGCTATGTACTATGATGTCCGCACCATTCAGAGAAAGCATAAAAAGGCTCTGGAAAAAATAAACATCCCATCAGAACCCAGCATATCAGAAACCACAATTTTTCATAATATAACTTGTGAAATTTGACAAATCCAAATCAGGATTTAAAAAAACATTGACAAATCTATCAGAATGTGTTATACTTAATCTATAAAACATTCTGAAAATGACCGGAAATGAAAGCATATACACTGAACCGAAACAGAGGAGTTTCTGTCAGTGTTCTGGTTCTGGCTGCTGTAACATGCATGTTGCGCGTAAAGGAATAGAGTAAATCTAAAAAATGCCGTTGCACAGCTTTTGTTCAGTTTTGCAAAGTATTTGTAAAATTCTCAAAAAGCTGTGCAGTTTATTTTTAACATTATTTATAAAAAACAGGAGGCAGTGCATGGCAAAATCAAAGAAGAAAAAGAAAAAGCAAACCCGTGAGCTCGTGATATTAATCATTCTGATTTTCATCAGTGCCGGACTCATTACCGCAATGTTCACACTGTATGCCCAGCGTAAAAAGCAGGCAGGTCAGTCGGCAGATATCACTATTCCCAGAAGACCGGAAGAAACAGAGACAGCTCCCGCAGAAGTTTATGAAATTCCGCCCGAAACCATGCCGGAAATCATTGCTGAAACCGAAGCACCTCCGGACGAAAATCTTCTTCTTGCTGAACAGATAATGCAGGATATGACCTTGGAAGAAAAAATCTATCAAATGTTTATCGTTACACCAGAAGCACTTGTTGACAACGCAGTTACTACTGTCATCCAGACAGGAAACATGACCAAACAGGCTCTGGAAGACAAACCCGTCGGCGGTATTGTTTATTTTTCCAAAAATCTCGAAAATGAGACACAGGCTTCCACCATGATTTCTGATGCACAGGCACATGTACAGAGTGTAAATCATCATATCGGTCTCTGGATTGCCGTGGATGAAGAAGGCGGTACAGTTGCCCGTGTTGCTGACAGTCTTGGTACAACTGCCTATGAAGATATGGCTGCTTACGGCGACCGCAACGACAAGGACGAAGTTTTCATGATGGGCACAGGCATTGCCAGCGATATTTCCCAATTCGGCTTCAATCTGGATTTTGCACCCGTTGCAGATGTCTATATTGACCCGAACAACGAACTTCAGGACAGAATTTTCAGCGATGACCCGGCTATTGTTTCTGATATGGTCACAGCTATGGTACAGGGACTTCAGGATTCCGGCCAGGTCAGTGCCACACTGAAACATTTCCCCGGTCTCGGTGCAGAAAACGGAAATACCCATGAAGATGCTTCTGCTTATATCGAACGTACTTATGAAGAACTGGATACTGTCGATTTTGTTCCTTTCCGGAGCGGTATCGAAGCTGGTGCAGATTTTGTCATGGTTGGTCATCAGACCATGAGCTGTGCTGAAGACGACTTGCCTTCCGATTTATCCAAAACCGTCATCACTGACTGGCTGAGAGACAACTTGCAATTCAGCGGCATTGTTATCACAGACGCACACAATATGAATACTATCACTGAAAACTACTCTTCCGGAGAAGCTGCCCTTCTCGCATTTCAGGCCGGTGCGGATATTGTACTGATGCCCAGCAGTCTGACCGAAGCTGTGCAGACTGTTTATGACGCTGTAGAAAACGGCGAACTCTCCGAAGAACGCATTAACGAAAGTGTCAGAAGAATTCTGACCGCCAAAGCCAAGCATCATCTGCTGTAATTTATCAGCAATATATCAAGAGATTAAAGTGAGGAATTAATTATGGAACTGACACAGGACCAAGTCAACCGCATTCATTCTATGGCCGCCCAGTGCCTCAACATCATGGAAAAACAGGACAGAAAAGGACAATATAATGTTCTGGTAAAGCTTTATACTGACCAGTTCAAGGAAAGCAACAAATCTAGAGAGTACTACGGCGAACTTCAGACATGGAAAAACCTGACTGGCACATATGAAAAACATGTCAAGCAGTGTGAAATCAAAATGGCTGAACTTCAGAAAAGCCTGAATGCAACTGCCACAGAGCTCCAGAACGAAAAAGGCAAAACTTACCGCTGGTATCAGGCCTATAACGAACAAAAGGCCAACATGGAAAAAGACGGCGAAGAACAGACCAAACTCAAAGGAGACATCACTCGTCTTGAAGCCGAAAAAACACGGCTGCAAGAACAGCTTGACACACTCCAGAACGGCGCGGATGATGAAAAATTACAGAAACTTATCTCCCAGCAGCAGGAACAGACCGCTGCTAATGACAAGCTCCGCGAAGAAAATCACGACTTACAGGAAGAAGTTGAAGAACTGAAAGCACAGCTCGAAAACGCGAAAAACAATCCTGATAAGGCTGGTGAAAAACTTTCCGTCGAAGTAGATGACCTTAATGCCGAAAATCATCAGCTTAAAATCCAGCTTGATGAACTCCAGCAGAAACAGCCTGAACAGGCCAAAGCCAATAAAATCCTGCATGAAAAGAACGAAAAACTTCTCAAAGAAGTCGATAATCTCCGCAATGAACGCCAGCTTCTGAAAGAACAGCTCGAAATGCTCGAAAATCAGAGTGTCACAAAGCGTGAACGTCCTGCCCGTGATGATGACGAAATGGACGAGGAAATGGAAGAACTGATTGAAGAAAAAGAAGAGCTTGAAGACAAAGTGGACGAGCTCCGCAATGTCAACAAGCAACTCAAAGAACAGCTCACCCAGATGGAAGAAAAAAGCAAAGAAGCTGTTCTTCTCCAGAAAAAATGCAGTGAACTCGCCAATAAAAACAAATGGCTTCAGAAACAGAACGAAGAACTTGAAAAAGCTGCCGGTGCTGAAAAGAAAACAGATGCCCCGACTATTCAGGAACAGTTTGAAAAAATGGGTCTGGACTATGACGAAATGCAGCATGAGCTTGACTCCCTCAGAATCGAAAAACAACAGCTCATTCAGCAGAAAGCTATGGCCGAAGCACAGTCCAATATGGATATGGAAGAACTCCGCAAGGAAATCGAATCTCTCAAAGAACAGCTCGCAAAGGGCGGTGTCGCTGTCTCTGCTCCTGCCGAACCGGCAGAAGTACCTGACATTCCGGAAGTACCGGATGTGCCCAGCCTGAAAGTACCCGTTTCTGCACCCGCTCCCAAAGCACCTGAAATGCCCGCTCCGAAAGCACCCGAAACACCTCAGAATAACGAAGCCTACAAGCTTTCCACTTCCAGCCTTGAAGTTGACAAGCATGAAGACGCTAAATTCCTGAACGTTATGCTCCTTGGCACAAAACTGCATCTCTCCGAAATGCCTGCCAAAGGTGCTCCTATCGTCGTTATCGAAAACAAAGCCTACCCGAACCCTCATTTCTACAAGGGCTTCACATCCGCACAGGAAACTACCAGCAGTGTCCGTCCGCTGAATAACCTGTTTGAAATCCAAGGTCTTCAGGAAGACTGGCAAATTAAATACAGCCTTAAATCCGTCGAACCGGCTGAAATGAAAACAGACGATTCCGGCATTCAGCTTGAAAAGAAAGGCAAAATCATTCTTTTGCCCGATATGAAATAATCACACTCCCAACTGTCAGGAAAAGAGGAACATGTTTTGGAAGGACTTTTAGAAATTATTGTCATTGCTGTGCTGATGGTAATTATCGTAGTTCTGCTACTGAGCATCAAGACGAATCAGGACTATGTGCAGTCATTGAAACAGCGTGAACACGAAAAAACAAAAAAAATCACCGCACAGGATAACCGTATCAAAGAACTTACTGCAAAGCTGAAAAGCCGTTCCGGCTTCAATCCGGATGTTTCGGCCGAAGGCAATTCCGCAGAGTTTGAAGAACTGAAAGAAAAATACCAGTCTCTCCAGACAAAATATGAAAAAGTCTATGAAGAACTGGAAAATCAGCAGAAAGAAACCCTGGAAGCCCGTCAAGCTGCCGAAAAAGCTGTTTCTGAAATCCAGGCGCAGCCCCCCGCACCTTCCGCAGAAGAAAAATCTCTCCGGGAACAGATTGAACGGCTTGAACACAGCCGTGAAAAACTCCGTCTCGAAAAGAAAGAACTTCAGGAAAACCTGACAAAAGCCGAGAAAAAATGCGAAGAACTCGAATATGGTCTCAGCCGCAGCGACGAAATTCAGGCTTCTGAAACGGAAGAAAATGAAGAACTGCGCTCTCAGTTGCAGGAAATGACAGAACAGAATGGAATATTCCGTACCAAACTTGCAGATGCTGCTGCACAAGTCATGGAACTGCGCAAGGAACAAAACGAAAAAATTGCACAGGAACAGGAAGCTGTCGCAGAAATCCAGAAAGAACTGGATTCTGTTCTGAATCAGAATGATGAATTCCGAAATCGTCTTGCAGATGCCGCAAAGCAGATGGAAGCCCTCCGGACAGAAAATCACACACTTTCTGAACAGGCCGCCGCACAGCTTGCAGAATCTGCCAACTCTATTTCTGTTTCTGAAATGGAAGAAAAAACAGATGCCTTTGAACGGGAAAAGAAAATCCTCCGGGCATCTCTGGAAACAGCAGAAAAACAAAATTCCGAATATCAGTCACAGCTTAACGCACTCCGCAAGGAACTGGAAACAGTCTCTGCTTCTTCCGGAAGTGATAATTCTGCACTCCGTGAAGAACTCCGTCAGGCAAACGAACAAATTCAAATGCTCCGCGAACAGCTTGCTTCCAGTCCTGCACTTTCCTCTGATGACAATCACCTCCGGGAAGAACTTGCAAACGCAAACAGCCAGATTAAAAATCTCCGTGCTGAACTGGCCACAAAAGCTGACATTCCTCTCCGTATTTCCGAAGATGACGATTCACTCCGTTCTGCAAACGAAGCACTCGAACAGCAGAATTCTGAATACCGTCTCAAATTACAGGATGCCGCCCGTCAAGTGAAACAGCTCCGCGAACAGCTTGAACAGGCTTCTCAGACACAGGACGATTCTGAACAGCTCTCTATGCTTCAGGAAGAACGAAGCCGTCTCCGCGCCGAAAACGAAGCATTACAGGAACAGCTTACAGATGCGCTTCATCAGGTGGATGATTTGAGCACGGAACTCATCAACAGCCAGCAGACAGATTCTTCAAACGAATCTGATGCAGAAATCTCCGCACTTCATGACAGTATCCGGCGACAGCATGAAGAACATGAAGCCGAACTCGATGTGCTCCGCGAAAAACATAAAGAAGAACTTTTCAATCAGAAAAAAGGTGCTGAATCCCGTCTCGAAGAAGCTTCCCGTCAGATTGCAGACTTGCAGTCACAGCTCGAAACCCTGAAAGTTTCCGAACAAACAGAACTGAATTCCCTCAAATCTGAACTGGAAGCACTTAGTCAGCAGAAACAGGAACTCGAAGAACAACTCAAGTTTGCTGTTTCTCAGGCGCAGAACTTCCAGACCGAGCTGGAATCCAAGCAGGATGCCGACAATCACGAACTTGATGCTCTCAAAACTGAAAACACCAAACTTTCTGCCCAGAATCAGGAACTTGAAGAACAGCTCAAAGATGCCGGTCAGCAGATTGAAGATTTGACTTCTGAACTTATCAGCAAGCAAAGTTCTGATAATTCTGAATTAACTTCTCTCAAATCCGAACTGGAAACACTCAATCAGCAGAAACAAGAACTGGAAGAACAGCTTGCATTCGCTGTTACACAGGCGCAGAGCTTCCAGAACGCGCTGGAATCAAAACAGGATTCTGACAGTCAGGAACTTGTCGCCCTGAAATCTGAAAAAATTAAGATTTCCAGAGAAAAAGAAGAACTTGAAACTCAGCTTGCAGATGCCAATCAGCAAATTTCTGATTTAAGTTCCGCTCTTGCTGAAAAACAGGATTCCGATAATCAGGAACTTGTCGCCCTGAAATCTGAAAAAATCAAGATTTTCAGAGAAAAAGAAAACCTCGAAACTCAGCTTGCAGATGCCAATCAGCAAATTTCTGATTTAAGTTCCGCTCTTGCTGAAAAACAGGATTCCGATAATCAGGAACTTGTCGCCCTGAAATCTGAAAAAATCAAGATTTTCAGAGAAAAAGAAAACCTCGAAACTCAGCTTGCAGATGCCAATCAGCAGATTTCTGATTTGAGTTCCGCTCTTGCTGAAAAACAGAATTCCGATAATCAGGAAATCGCTTCTCTCAAAGCAGAACAGGAAAAATCCACTCAGGAAATGCAGGAGCTTCAGGAACAACTGAAATTCGCTGTCGAACAGGCACAGCAATTCCAGTCACAATTGGAAGCCAATTCTGCTTCCGGTTCGGAAGCTCAGGAAAAACTGCTTCAAGAAAAACAGGCACTCGAATCTCAGCTCGCTGATGCTGCCGAAAAACAGCAGAAAGATAAAGAAGAACTCAATAATCTGTATACTGAACTGGATGCTACTACCAAACAGAATGATGAATTCCGTACTGCTCTCCTGAATGCTGCAAATCAGATTAAATCCCTCCAGACACAGTTTAACGATGCTGATGCCGAAAATCAGGAGCTTCGCTCACAGCTCGAAAATGCTCTCCAAGAAAACGAAGCTCTCAAACACCAGCAGTCTGCCAGTGATGAACTGGATGCTTTCGACGAGGAGAATGCTGACGAATCCGGCGACATCCGCGCTCAGCTTGAAGAAGTCACCGAAGAAAATGAAGATTTGCGCTCCGAACTTGAAAATGCGCTCGAACAGAATGAACAGCTTCAGTCCGAGTTGGACAGAATTACCATTCAGACAGCGCAACAGCAAGCAGAGATGCAGGAAAAACTGCATACAACTGAACAGCAATATAACGTCCTTCAGACAGAAAACAAGAAACTTCGTCAGAATCTGGAAGAATACAAAGCCCGCATGAATGCCAAGCGTGAAAATGCTGGTGCGGCTTATCTGCAAGTGGCTTCCAGTGTCGAAAATCTCGAAAAACAGGAAGGCACACGTTTTGTGCATATCATGTTCTCTGATGACGGCGATTTGATTCTGCAACATGCTAAGAATCCCGAAGAAGCTGAAATCGCTCTGCTCCGGAATGGTGCTATGATTCCGAATCCGCATTTCTACCCGTCTCTTACAGGCGAGGGCGAAACTGGTGAACAGCTTGAAATTCTGCTTCCGGTATTCGAGATGACTGAACTTGATGATGATAAAAAATATCCTGTCAAGGCAATCAATCCGGCTGTCGGCGAAATCCGCGACCGCGCCCTGCATGTCAAGCGCAAGGGCAAAATTGAAGTATAATCTGCTGTCCCCTGTCTTTTACAGCAAGCTATATAGACAGGCACTCTTTTTTGAGTGTCTGTCTTTTTCTTTTCAGGTGATTGACATTTTCAACAAAGTTCGGTATAATATTTGATAAAGATTATGTTAAATCAAAGGTGAGTCATATGTACTTGAATAACGAAAAACCTAAATCCATAAAAGAATGCCTTGAACGGCTGAAAAAAGGCTGTGAGATATTAAAAATGGAATATGATTAGACTTCCTCGGAAACTAAAACCAAGAAGAAACAACTTGACAAAAAGATAGAAAAATTGTATGATAATATAG
>SVNI01000062.1 GCA_015066975.1 Ruminococcus sp.
GTTCTGTTTTTCTTCGGGAACATAGAAATCCGTATCCGTCATGCATAAGGGATTAAAAATATTTTTAAACAGATACTCTCTGTAGTCCATGCCGGAAACTTTCTGGACGATTCCGCCGAGAATATCGGCAGAAGTGCCGTAATCCCAGTGTGTGCCGGGGTCGAATTCGAGGGGGATTTCTGCCAGCCGACGGCAGTACTCCTCCAGATTCACAGGATTTTCTGATTCTCTGCGCTGTTCCATTTCGTAATAAAATGCCGAAACGTCTTTCTGAGTCTGGTTCATGCAGTTTGCATAAGGCATACCGGAAGTCATATTCAGCAGATGCTGAATACGCATTTCCGATTTTGCGGGGCGGACTTTGCCGGATTCGGCATCATAGACTTTCATATCGGTGAATTCCGGCAGATACCAGCTCACGGGGAAATCGGGATGCAGTTTTCCCTGCTCGACAAGCTGCATGACAGCGACGGCCGTCACCGGCTTTGTCATGGAGTAAATCCGGAAGATGGAATCTTTCTGCATGGGCTTTTGTGCTTCCTGATTGGCCATGCCGAACGAATTTTCATAAATGCATTCATAATTCTGGTAGACAGAGGCATTCGCTCCGACGAAATCGCCGTTGTGCAGAGCCTGTGCTATCATGCTGTCCAGTAATTTTTTCATAAAATCCTCCTGAGATAAATTAAATTTCATATTTTAAGCCTGACAAATCTGTTTCTATGGCTTCATTCAGCTCGAAAGAATACAGATATGCCTGCTTGACAGGTGTATGCAGTATCAGTTCCATTGCTTTCTGATACAGACCGAGCTGGAGCGCGTATTTTTCAGTAAGCTGACGGGCTTCCTGCACTCTGTCGGTTTTGTAATCGACAATTACCCAGCCGTCCGGCTCATGAAAGAGCAAATCCACAGTGCCAATCATGATGCCGTCTGTATCAAGATAATTCTGCAACAGTGAAGAATCTTCCGGCAGATTCAGCCGGCCAATCTGGACAAAAAGCTGTTTTTCTTTCAGTACTTCATCCGAGACGGCAATTCTGTGATATAACTCACTGCTGAAAAATGCCCTGATTTTCTCCGGCCGGATAGCTTCCGCTTCGGCAGATGTGAGAATATCGGCATTCTGCATCCGTTCGATTTCGGCTTCGGGATTTTCGGAAGCTTTCTGAAAATCCATGAACTGCATCATCTTGTGAATGGCTGTTCCTCTGGAAGCACCGCGCAGACGGCGGATTCTGCCTTCTTCGTCTTCCAGCATGAAATCAGGCAGATTTATCTGTTCGTTGTCGGCATTCTGATGCTGTGCCAGAGAAGTGACGCTTCGTTTGGCCGGGAGTTCGGTCAGGCGGGAAGCGTACTGATAAGAAAGCTGTTTCTGCATCTGCATCATTAACTGTGCATCCGGTTCGGCCGGGAGAACGGTTTTCTGTACGGAATCAGAAGTCTGCGTATCCGCAGAAGCATACCAGACCTGATATTCTGCCAGAGAAGAAGCAATGCTTTTTCCCTCATCCATTGCTTTTCTGAGATAATCGGCTTCGTCGGAAGACAGCAGATAGGCAAGTATCCATTCCTGCATACTGTTGGATTCGACGGCGAGGGCTTTCACGACATCCGGACAGTTTTCGAGAAAACCGCCCATATTGCAGATATGTGTTTTGGGACGGCATCCGGTGTAGATTTCATCCATCACGAGGAATAATTTCTGCTTGGCTCTGGTGAGGGCGACATAAAGCAGGCGCATTTCCTCACTTTTTTCTTTTTTGTCCTGCTGATATTTCAGATACTGGTAAGAAGCCGAGGTAATTTTACAGCATCTTTCGCGGTCAATCATCTGCAAGCCGAGCAGGCCGTTTTCGGCGGTCATAATCGGGGGCGGAGCAGGTCGCTTGTTGAATGCCCGTTCCGAATGCAGTAAAAATACAAACGGATATTCCAGCCCCTTGGATTTATGAATTGTTTTCACAGAAACATAATTTGCTTTTTTATTCATCAGATTTGCTGAGAACTTTTCTCCGCTTTCTTTGAGATAATCCAGATAGCGAAGCCAGCCGTTCAGGGTGCTCTGCGTGGTGAGGTCGGCATTTTCCCGATAAGTCTGTGCATACTGTGCGAAAAGTTCGAGATGTTCCCTGCGTTCGTCGGCATGTTCCCACAGGCTCTGGAGAGACATCAGGTCAGTCATTTCATAGACTTCATAGATAAATTTCTCCAGTGGCATGGTATCGGACAGGGCACGCATTTCGGCAAGCTGTCTGAGGAATTCCCTGCATTTGCGTGACAGAACGGAATTTTCCTGTTCTGTGAGACTCTGCATCTGTCTGTAGATTCTTCTGCCGTCGCCGGAAACTTTCAGCATGGCTAAATCTTCTGGCGTGAAGCCGTAGACGGGCGACAGCAGAACGCCTGCCATAGCGACATCTGTCATAGGGTTATCGAGCACACGGAGCAGATTCATCACGAACCGGATTTCCGGAAGTGTCAGGAAGCCGTCATCTTCTTCGCAGGCGAACGGAATACCCCGTTTCCGGAAAGCTTCGCCGAGGATTCTGGCACGTTTCCGGAGCGACCGGAACAGAATGCAGAAGTCTTTGTATTCGCACGGGCGGAGTATGCCGTTATCCAGAACGGGGAATTTTTCGGCAATCATCCGGGCGACTGTATCGGCTGTGGCTTCTGCCTGCAAGTCAGTGACTTTCACGCCGTCAGAAGATTTCGGCAGAAGAATCTGCACGCCCTGATACTGGTGTTCTAACAGTTTCTGATAGTCAGAAGCCCCGAAATTGAGCTGTTCATGTTCATCATAGACGAGTTCCCCGCATTTTTCGGACATGACTTCCCGGAACATGCGGTTTGTGAAATCCAGAATGCCGGATGCACTGCGGAAATTCTGGTTTAAATAAATTCTTGCCATTTCGGAATGTTTGCAGTCGGCAAGCGGAACGCTGTCACGGATGGCACGGCGGAAGTTTTCGGGGTTTGCCTGACGGAAGCTGTAGATTGACTGTTTCACATCCCCGACAAGAAACGCATTCGTGCCGTAATGCAGAGTTTTTCCGTCCTGAGAAATCCGGCATCCCTGCGATAACAGCTTGAATAAGCAGTCCTGCTTGTCGTTGGAGTCCTGATATTCATCAATCATGATTAAGGCATATTTGTCGGCGATAGCTTCTGCGAGCGCGGAACGGTGCAGAATGCCGTTTTCGTCAACGCTTCCGAGGAGTTTCAGCACAAGATGTTCGGCATCATCAAAGCTGAGGACGTTCTGTTTCTGTTTTTCGGCGAAAAGTGCATCCTGATAGAGTTCTGTCATTTCCAGCAGAAGCGGAATGACTTTCTTCTGAATTTCGGCATCTTCCTGCCAGAACCGGAGCGGAACAAGGGTGCTGTTCGTCAGGGCGGTATACTTGTTTCTGTAGATTTCGCGAATCTGAGCGAAAATATTCTTGTCTTCCTCTCGGTAGTAGTCCATATTTTTCTTACCGCCGGGGAACGGCTTGAATTTCTGAATCTGATATTTCAGGGGGTCAGACAGAAGTGTTTCAGCATCTGCATTCTGAATATACGTCTGCTGGGCTTTCATCTGGGCAATATCAGAATCGAGGATAATTTCATATTTGCGGTCATCCGGCTTGTCGAATGCCGAAACGGCGAAGTCTCTGCTTTGTTCTGCCAGATTGATACAGTCCTGAATTTCGTTCAGAAAGCAGGTTCTGAGGGCATCTGCAAAGACCGTGCCGTCCTGACAGCATTTTCTGGCCTGTGCCGTCCAGTAGGACGGAAACGCCAGCGAATTGAGATAATCTGCCGTCATGAGAATAAACTTCTCAATTTCGGAATCGTTCCGGATGCAGAAATAGTTAAACAATACGGAAATATCCTGTTTTCTTTCTTTGCACCAGTTTTCGATAACGGTTTGCAGGGCACGTTTTTTGAAGATATATTCCCTGGCAGGCTCGGCAATGCTGAACTGTGAGGAAACACCGCAGGCATCAGCATTTTCACGGATGAAATCAAAACAGAACGAATGAATGGTAGAGATTTTGGCATTGCTGAGAGCACTTCTCTGCCGGATGAGCCATTCATAAGAAGCGTTCTGCTGCTGACCGCTGCGGTTCATCTCTTCGAGGGTTTCAGAAATTTTTTTTGCGAGCCGTTGTTTCATCTGATTGGCGGCATCTTTTGTGAACGTCACGACAATCATATCTTCCGCGCGGACGCAGGTATCGGGGGCAGGGTCGGAAAGAATCCGCAGAAGCCGTTCGACGAGAACGGCAGTTTTACCGCTTCCGGCGGCGGCGGAAACAATCACGCTCCTGTCACGGGTACAGATAGCATCTTCCTGCTGTTTAGTCCAGTTCATTATGATTCACCTCCGGCTGGTTTTCGTCTTCATCATCATTGGATTCAAAAACAGAATGCAGTGCCTGTCTGTTCTGTTCGTCGCTGTGCGTGAGGGTATCCTTTTCGGCATGACCGCAGATATCGGCATACTGGCAGTATTCGCAGGGGGAATACTGCTGGTAGAGATACGGATTCGGGGCAGTATCGCCCTGATAGAGCCTGTCGGCCATTTCGCAGATTTTCTTTTCGATATGCTTCCGCAGATTCTGTAGCTGTTTCTGTGTGACGGAGAATAAAATATCATTCTGGGTATGTTTCATGACAGGCGCAGGATGAGAAATTTCATCTTTCATGTATTTGACGGCATCATCTGCCAGCAGGCCTTTCATCTGATAGAAGTCATGCAGGATTTCTTCTTTGGAGCGGGTTTCGGCATCTCTGGAATCGTAATCTGCGCCGGACGGCTGACCGCTGGGCAGGTAGAGCACCCCGGCAGGGCTGGCTGTTCCGAATGCGCCCTGCTGTTCGAGGGCGAACAGATAGACAAGCATCTGCATGTCAAGGCCGTCGGCTAATTTTTCGGGAGAGAGGAATTTCTTTCCGGTTTTGTAGTCTACGACACGCATCAGGAGCTGGTCATCTGTTTTGCAGACATCCACGCGGTCAATTTTGCCTTTGCAGAGAATCGCACCGTCACGGAGCGAATACGGCTGACAGGCTTCATGTTCGCCGAGTTTTTCTTCAAATGCGACAGGAATAAATTCCGATTTCTGTAATTCTGTCTGCATATGTTTCAGGAGCTGAAAAATGCTCTGGATGTTGATTTCATAATTCAGGCGGAAACGGCCGTCACGGAGCACGGAGGCAGAAAAATTTTCTTTCTTGAACGTTTCAGCGAGTGCCTGAATTTCTTCGAGAAGCTGTTGTTCGGTGAGTTCTGTGAACTGTTCATGATACTTTCCGAGAATTTTTTCAAGGCAGTAGTGCGCGAAATTGCCGATATTCTGCGCTGTGAGGGTAATTTTTTCCGGTGTGTAGAGCCTCAGGCAGTAACGGCAGAAATACGAGAACGGGCAGTTATAGAACGTTTCAATGCCGGACGGCGATAAAATTAATTGCTTTCCGAGGAGCTTGTGCATCATTTCGGGAGAAGTTTTCTCCTGCTGTTCGGGATTGGTTTCTGTGAGCCTGCGGACTTTGGCAGAATACACGGGGTCTTTTTCGAGAATTGCCCGGAGTGCGGAAGTTTCCGGTGTATTCTGATGCAGATTCCGGACAAAATGGAAATAGACCGCCTGTTTCGTCCATGCATAATAGGCAAGCGAAATTTCTTCCTGCTTTTGCAGAACAGGCGCATCTTTCGGGAACATGCTGACAATTTCGCCGATAATCACGGACGGGTCAGCAAATTCATGTTCTGCATTGATTTCCGGATAAGTTAAATAAAGCTGTTCCGACGGCGAAGCGAGAATTTTATTGATAATCAGAAGTTCATCAGAATACAGTTCCGGGAGCAGATGGGCTATCCGGATATGATAGGCTTCGAGCTGTTCCAGTTCCTGCTGGCTGAATACGCTGTTTGTCTGGACTTCGCCGGGAAAGGTCTTGTCGCTGACACCGGGAACGAATACCACGGCAGGCGAATTCAGCCGGACGGTCAGAATTTCATAGAGGGTTTCTATCACGCGGATGCTGTCGAGGGTTTCGGGGGGAGTGGAAAAACTGCTGTTTTTCAGGAGCATCACGAATAGTTTATAGATATCTTTCAGGGGCATCTGCCGTGCGCCCATGTTCTGGACAACAATATTCATAGATTCGCCGAGCAGTTCCCAGAGCGTTGTGAATTCGTTCTGTTTCAGCACGTCGGTGAGCTTTGCTTCATAGGCGGTTTTCTTGTCTGCCAGATGCTGATACAGTATCCGGCAGATTTTCCGGATATCGGCATCTTTGCAGAGTGCTTTCAGATTCTGGAGTTCGGAAATGCACCGGAGTCTGAGGGCTTCGAGGGCTTCTCCGCCGAATTCTTTGGAACGCTGGTTCAGTTCGGGGCTGGATTCTTCCCAGAAATGCTTTGTCCAGTCGTCACGGTCAATGCTCCATGTAAAGCAGAAATGCTCCAGCATATCGGCAGTTTCGGCATCATAGCCGGAAAAAGTGTTCTTGAGATATTTCAGAATCATTTCCGTATGCCAGCCGGATGACGACAGAATTTCCAGAATCACCAGAAAATAACGGATTAATTCCGTATGCAGAACAGATTTTTCCGTTGCGATATCATACGGCAGATGGTATCTTGCAAAGGCTCTTTCCAGAAGCGGACGGTATACGGCAGGTTCTTTCACGGCAATGGCGATATCACGGCAGTGCATCCCCGGATATTCAGACAATAAATGATAAATCGTCGCACAGATATATTCCACTTCGGAAACGGGGTCATCTGCCTGAAAGACATGCACATGATTCTGATACAGATTCTGTTTTTTACCGCTTCGCAGAATCTGTGTGGCGACGGCTTTTAAATCCGGGTACGCTGAACGCCTGAATTCCGGACAGTACTGTATTTTCACAGAACCGGGGCAGAGTTCTTCTGCTTTCTGTTTCAGGTTCAGGAATGTCTGATTTCCGCCCTCAAAGATTCTGGTCGGGACAGAGCCGGGCTTGTCGGCACGGACGGCGATAGTAAAGCTGTCCGCCTGATGCATCATTACGTCAAGCATCTGATACTGGTCTCCCGAAAACACACCGAATTCGTCAAGATACACATTCTGCTTTCTGAAAAAATCATGCTGTCCGGCGAGCTGTCCGGCATAGGTCAGATTATTCAGATTATCGCAGAGATTGTTTTCTTTCAGGATTCTGTCATAAGCGGTAAGAATTTCGGCGATATCCTGTGTTTTGTCCCTGAGCTGAACAGAATCTTCAAACACGGGGGAAACATCCTGCATTTTTTCGGCGGTGATGCCTTCCATGCGCATTTTGGTGATAAGCTTCTGCAAATTTTCGAGGGCTTCGGGGGTATTCTGACGGCCAAGCATTTTGAGTGCGCTTCGCTGGGTGCATTCCTGTACAGCCTGATAGAGAAACAGTAATTTTTCCTGTTCGGAAGCATAATTTCTCCCGGCAGAACCGCACTGCAAAAAAATCTCCTGCGAGAGCGTCTCAAAACTGTAGACTTTCATCCGGTTGAACAGTCCGGCATCCAGAAAGTCATAGAGCCGTTTTTCTGCTTCAAACGAGAACTGCTGAGGAACAATCAGGATGACGGACTGATGCTTCTGCAAATCGTTCTTGATATTCTGCATCAGTTCCTGAGATTTACCGCATCCGCACCCGCCTAGGATAAACTGAAATTTCATGATAAGCATTCCCCTTTTCCTGAATTATCATAACCAGACAGAAAGGCGGACGAACCGCCTTTCTGAGAGATAGGATTTTTATTCTGTTACTTCGTCATTGGCATCAAACACGTCACCGCATTCGGGGCAGAATCTGGGCGGTTTGGAGGGGTCAGCAGGTTTCCAGCCGCACTTGTCACAGCGGTAGGTTTTTGCACCGGCTGGCTTGGGCTTACCGCATTCGGCGCAGAACTTGCCCTGATTGAACGCACCGCAGGCACATGTCCAGCCGTTGGCAGAAGGTTTCGGCTTACCGCATTCGGCACAGAATTTTCCGGTATTGGAAGCACCGCAGACACAAGACCAGCTGTCTGCATTTTCGGGAACGGAAGTAGCCGGGCGGGCAGAGTGCATCTGCTGAGCCTGCATCTGATAGAGAGCCTGTGCATTGAGACCGCCGGTCTGCTGGGCGAGGTTCATATTCATGAAGCCGACGTGTGCGCCGCCGCTGTTTCCGGCAGCGGTTTTCATAGCGTCTGCCTGTGCGGCGGTTAAGGTAGCGGCAGCCATGCCGGGGCTTTGGAGCATTCCGGCACGCTGTGCCTGCTTGATTAAATCTTCATCTTCTTTAGAAGCCGTTGCAGAATTAATCATCACAGAAACAATCTCAATTCCTCTTTTTTCTCTCCATTTCTGGGCGAGAGCCTGATTCATAGCGTCTGTGATTTCCTGTGTATAGCCGGGAAGTGCGCTGTATCTGACACCCTGTGCGGAAATCTGGGCGAATGCCGGCTGTAAGGCGGTCAGGAATTCGGCTTTGAGTGTTCCGGCGATTTGGTCAGAGGTATAACTCTGGGAAACGTTTCCGCAGACGTTTGTATAAAACAGCATGGGGTCAGCGATTCTGTAAGTATATTCGCCGTTGCAACGGATGCTGATATCAATATCAAGATTGATATTTCTGTCCACAATCCGGAACGGGACGGGGTTCTGCGTGCCGAATTTATTATTCATAATTTCTTTGAGATTGAAATAATAAATTCTCTGGTCATGTCCGGTATCACCGCCGTAGCCGATACGCGCGCCGATTTTCTTGAATGTTTCCTTGATGCTGTTGCCCAGCGAACCGGAGAAAATGCTTGGTTCTGTAGAGGTATCATAAGTATACTGGCCGGGTTCGGCGCAGAGCTCGACAACACGGCCGTTGTCGACGATAATCATGCACTGGCCGTCAGCGACAGCAATTCCGCTTCCGTTGGTGATGATATTTTCACTGCCTTTGGTATTGGAAGACTTTCCTGAAACCTGTTTCTGCCCCTTTGTGACGAGCACATTCGAGGGGAGGGCTTCACAATAGAAGAATTCTTTCCACTGGTCAGCCATTGTACTGCTGACTGCGCTGAAAACTGCTTTTAATAAACCCATAATGTAAAATTCCTTTCTGAATCAAAATAATTGCATATTTATTATAGCATAATTTTTGTCAGAAGTCAATGACTTTTTTATCAGGAAAAATAAAATATTTGTGAAATATGCAGGAAGCCTTGCATTTCACTTGACTTATTGAAAAATTTATGCTATGATTTGTTTCAGAAAGCGAGTGAAAGCATTTATGAAAAAATATTCCCGGATACTGTCAGTTCAGGACATCTCCTGCGTGGGGCAGTGTTCCCTGACGGTAGCCCTGCCGATTCTGTCAGCCTGCGGATTGGAAACCTGTATTCTGCCGTCAGCAGTGCTGTCAAATCATACGGCATTTGAGAATTTTACCTGTCATGACCTGACAGATGATATTCCGGAAATTTCGGAAACGTGGCAGAAAGAAAACATTCAGTTTGATGCATTCTATACAGGTTATCTGGGCAGTATCAGAGAAATTGCCTATGTGCAGGAAATTTTCCGGAAACACGGTACAGCGGATGCGCTCACATTCGTTGACCCGGCTATGGCAGACAACGGAAAATTATACCCTGCCTTTGACCAGTCCTATGCAGATGCCATGAAGCCCCTGTGCTTCGGCGCAGATGCTGTGCTCCCCAACCTGACAGAAGCCTGTCTTCTGACAGATACCCCCTATCGGGAAACTTATGACGAGAAATATATCTCTGACATGCTCCTGAAAATGCACGATTCCGGCGCAAAGCTGATTATCTTAACCGGAATCGGCTATACACCGGATACCACCGGAGTGGTGATTTCTGACCAAAACGGAATGCAGTATTATCAGCATAAAAAACTCCCGAAAGGCTGTCACGGAACGGGTGATATTTATGCATCCGCATTTGTGGGAGCATATCTGCACGGAAAGACTGCACAGGAATCGGCACGGATTTCGGCAGATTTCACCCTGAAATGCATTGAAAACACACTGGATGACCCCTCCCACTGGTACGGTGTCAGATTTGAAACCGCTCTCCCCGAACTGATAAAACAGTTCGCATGATAGATAAGAGAAAAAGGGTGCAGAAAAGCACGGAATTTCTTAGAAAATTCCGTGCTTCTGCATTTATTTTTTTCTGTAGTAGAAGTGAATCCGGAGCAGAACGAATATGACACAGAGAATCGTCACCCCGGTATCGGCAAACACCGAAAGCCACATGTTCGCAAATCCGAAAAAGGCAAGTATCATAATCAGAATCTTGACGGCTAAGGCAACCCCGATACAGATTCTTGCTGTCTGGTTGACACGCTTTGCAATATCCAGAGCCGTCAGGATGTGTGCCGGGTCAGACCCCAGCAGAACCACGTCAGCGGCTTCCATAGCGGCATCTGCACCGCTTCCCATAGCCACGCCGACATCTGCACCGGACAGAACAGGCGCATCATTGATGCCGTCCCCGACAAACATCACCGCACCCCTCGCCTGACGGACTTCTTTCAGATATTCCGGCTTTTCTGTCGGGAGCAGTCCTGCATGAACTTCCTGAATCTGCAATTCTTCGGCGACTTTCTGTGCATGTTCGGAGCTGTCGCCTGTCAGCATGACAGTGTAAATTCCTTTCTGATTGAGAGTTTTCACAGTTTCCTGTGCATGTTCCTTCGGCATGTCAGAGAGAACCAGTCTTCCGTAATAGGAATTATCCACAGCGACATAAATGCACGTTCCGGCGGAGCTGTAGGGCTGGAATTCGATATTCAGGTCTTCCATGAGCTTTTCATTTCCGCAGGCAACCTGACAGCCGTCGACCTGCCCGATAATGCCACGTCCGGCGAGTTCCCGAATCATCTTGGCCGGTTCGTAGCTGATGCCCTGTTCCTGCATGTAGGCAAGAATGCTTTTCGCTACCGGATGGGAAGAATAGCTTTCACATGCGGCGCACATCCGGAAGAGGGCTTCTGTATTGCAGTCGGTTGTTTCGGCTTCGGTGACGGTGAATGTGCCCTTTGTGAGCGTTCCGGTCTTATCCATCACAACGGCCTTGATTTTCTCCAGTGCTTCGATAGAGATGCCGTCTTTAAAGAGAATGCCCTTTGCCGAACCTGCGCCGATTCCGGAGAAGAACGCCAGCGGAACACTCAGCACCAGCGCACACGGACAGCTAATCATGAGGAAGTTCAGAGCCGCATATATCCAGTAATTCCAGTTTCCGGTGATGAGTGAGGGCACAATTGCGGTCAGAACGGCAATTCCCACCACGAGTGGCGTATAGATTCTGGAAAATCTGGTGATAAATCTGTCAAGTCTGGGTTTTCCGGCGGCGGCATTTTCCACGCTGTCGAGAATTCTGGTAATCATGGAATCTTTCAGCCCTGCGGAAGCTTCGAGTTCCAGCACACCGCTCAGGTTGATACAGCCGGACATGACCTTGCTCCCCTCACGCACGGAAACGGGAACGGGTTCGCCTGTCATAGCGGAAGTATCGACAGTACTTTCTCCCTTGCGGATAATGCCGTCAACAGGAATTCTGTCGCCGGCTCGTACAAGAAGCAAGTCGCCTTTTCTGACTTTTTCGGCGGGAATGTTTCTGATATCGGTACGGCTGAAAATTTTCCGGACGGTTTCGGGGCGCATGTCGATTGCCTGCATGACAGATTTCCGGCTTCGTTCGACGGCGATATGTTCAAACAGTTCGCCGATTCGGTAAAACAGCATAACGCCGGCGGCTTCTTCCCACGACCCGATACAGATTGCGCCGACCGTAGCAATGCTCATAAGGAAATTCTCATCAAACATCTGGCCTTTCAGGATACTCTTGAAAGCCGTATAGAGCACTTCCCAGCCCATGAGCAGATAAGCGGCCATCAGGAAGATGCTGGAGAGCATCTGATTTCCGGTCATCCAGTCCAGCACAAGGCCGGTCAGGAACAGGAGGAAGCCAATCACGAGCAGGACGAGTTCTGTATTATGGGTTTCGGGTTCGGGAGTTTTGGGCTTGGCGGTTTCGTGCTTGTGATAGACAACGCCTTCGGCGATTTGGTCTGTTGCTTTTCTGATATTCCGGAGCAGTTCTTTTTTGTCCGTATCTCCGGAGATACGCAGATGAAGCTGACCGGAAGCATAGGAAAGCGCGGCGGATTCCACGCCGTCGAGCCTGCGGACGGCATCTTCAATTTTCACAGCGCAGGCGGCGCAGTCGATATTTTCGACATCATAGATAATTTTCACGCTGTTTTCGGATTCCGGAATTTCTTCCGGAACAGGAGTTTCTGTCTGGGGCAGATAGTCACAGCATTTGCAGTTCGGGTCAGAGCATTTGAATTTCTGCATTTCCTGTGCATAATCTTTTGCGTGGTGATGTCCGGCATGTTCTTTATCGAGAAAGCTGATGCCCTCGTCGATTTCACGGGCGGCATTCTGCACCTGTTCGAGCAGGTTTTCGGTATTGGAGACAGTCAGATGAAGCTGACTTGCCGGAAATGACAGGCACACGGCCTTGACCTGCGGAAGCTGACGGAGACGTTCTTCAATCTGGACGGCGCACCGGGGGCAGTGAAGATGTTCGACACGATAGATAATTCTCATAAAAAATCACCTCTGGGGATGGAATCTGACAGTTTATTTGAACATTTGAATAACTGTTCAAATATATTATAGCATATTACATTCTGCTTGTCAAGAGATTTTTACAGATTTCTGAAAAAAAACGGGCTGACATATGCCAGCCCGAACCAAGATAAAAAGACCTAATTTTAAGGAATAATTGAAAAGTAGGTATAAAACGAAAATGCATTTATATTATAGCATATCAGAATGCATCTGTCAAGTGGTTTTTGAAAAATTTTCCGTCTGATTTTTTCATTTTCTGCCGAAAAGACTGCTGAACAGACCTTTTTTCTTAGGTTCTTCCTTTGC
>SVNI01000063.1 GCA_015066975.1 Ruminococcus sp.
AGGAGAGATTCTGCATTCAGAACCGGAAACAACCACAGTTTCTGCCGAAACGGGCACGCATACACAGGAAGTTGAAACAACGACCGTCACAACCGCCGGAACGGAAAAAAGCATGACTTCCACCGCAACGGAAAAGATAACTTCTAAAGCATCTTCTGCGACGACGGAAAAAGAAACAACACACACAACCCCGAAAACAGAAACGACAATCCTACAGACAACTGTCACCGTCCCGGAAACAACTGTTGCCGTGACCGTTCAGCCGACGGAACAGCTTACCGAAGTACTTTCCGATGAAACAGAATGCCCTACAGAAGAAATCATCTCCCCCGTGACGGAAATTTCCGAAACAGAACCGGAATTCACCGAACCTACAGAAGAAGCAACCGAACCGGAAACTTTTATCCCCACCACCCCCGAAACGACTGTGACAACTACTACCACAACTACCACAGCTTCCGAAACCGAAACCACGCCCCCCTATACTTCTTCCCTGCTTCCGGAATCCGTCTCCCCCTATGAAGATGATGAATATCTTACCCCCGAAGAATGGGAAAACCGCTACGGAACAGCCAGTTCCGACAGTCCCGAATCCACACGGACTTCTTACACAATAACAGCCGTTCTGCCGGATTCTGATGACATTTCCTGATGCACTCTTGACTTTCTTCCTGAAATATGCTATAATAACAGGTATACTCAGAAAGGAGGTCACTATGAATAATTCTGATGACGCAGGCGCGCCGTACCGAAGTCTGCATGTCTGTCCGCGCTGTTTTCCCGTGAAAAAATCCCGGAGACTGTAAAGCAGTCCCCTGCTGTAAAAATTATTTTTTTGATTTATGAAAGGATTTTTGATTTATGGGAGACGGTATCTCTATCGTAATTATTATCATCTGCATTCTGTTTTCAATGTATTTTTCCGCAACGGAAACCGCATTCAATTCCGTGAGCCGTGTCCGGCTCAGGAACAAGGCCGAGGACGGCAACAAAAAAGCCGAACTTGTGCTGAAACTCTCTGAAAATTATGACGAATTATTATCTACTATCCTGATTGGCAATAATATTGTCAATATTCTGTGTTCGTCGCTGGCGACGCTGTTATTTGTCCGGCTTCTGCATGACAATGACCTCGGCGCAACGGTCTCAACAGTCGTGATGACGGTCATTCTGCTGATTTTCGGCGAAATCTCCCCGAAAACCATCGCTAAGGAATCGCCGGAAGCTATCGCCATGTTTTCCGCGCCGTTTTTGAATCTCTTAATTCATATTCTGACCCCGTTTTCATTCGTGTTCAAGCAGTGGCAGAACCTGCTTTCTAAAATTTTCAAATCTTCGGAAGAATCCGGCATCACCGAACAGGAATTATTAACTATCGTGGATGAAGCCGAACAGGGCGGAGGGATTGACAAGGACGAAAGCGAACTCATCCGCAGTGCGATTGAATTCAATGAACTGGAAGTCCGCGATATTTTCACACCCAGAATTGACATTGAAGCGATTCCCTCGGATATTTCCAAGGAAGATACTGCAAAAGTCTTTTCGGAGTCCGGCTATTCCCGACTGCCTGTCTATGAGGGCACGATTGATAATATCACCGGAATTCTGTATCATAAAGATTTTTTCAATATTGCATTCCGGAGCAAGACGAATATTTCTGAAATCGTAAAGCCGGCGATTTTTGTGCCGAAAAGCAAGAAAATCAGCGATTTGAGAAAAGAATTGCAGGAACAGCAACTGCATATTGCTGTTGTCATGGACGAATTCGGCTGTACTGTCGGGCTTGTCACGCTGGAAGATATTCTGGAAGAACTTGTCGGCGAAATCTGGGACGAACATGACGAAATTGTCCGGGAAATCTCCAAAGTCGGAGAGAATACATTCGTCGTTTCCGGCAAGGCCAATGTCGAAAAGGTCTTTGAGGTGCTGGATGTCGAATCCGAATTCGAGGCGATGACCGTCAGCGGATGGGTCATGGAAGTGCTGGAAAAAATCCCCAGTCAGGATGATACGTTCGAGAGCGACGGTCTGAAAGTGCGTGTCATGAAGATGTCCGGCAAGCGCATTGAACAAGTTGAAATTATCCGCATGACTGAAGAAGAAATGCATCAGCATGAGAACGAAAAAGAATTGCAGAACAGATAAAAAAAGCCGTCCGGAGCGTTCCGGACGGTGATTTTTATACAGTAATATCGGCAAACTGGAAATCAATGACCTGTTTCAAATCTTCCGGAGAGACTTCCACCTGATAGCCGATTTTTCCGGCACTGAAAATGATAGTTTCCAGAATTTCGGCAGTTTCGTCAATGACAGTCGGGAAAAATTTCTTCATGCCGACAGGCGAACAGCCCCCGTGAATGTATCCGGTCAGAGGGAGGAGTTCTTTGGATTTGAGCATAGCAATGCTTTTTTCGCCGACAGCTTTAGCGGATTTTTTCAAATCGAGTTCTTCGGCGACGGGAATCACAAAGACATAATGCGCACCGCTTCCGGCGACGGTCACGAGCGTTTTGAACACCTGTTCGGGATTCTGACCGAGGACTTTGGCGACTTCCACACCGCTCACGGCAGAGGTATCTGCATAGCAGTAATGCCGATAATTAATTTTCTTCTGGTCGAGAATCCGCATCACGTTGGTTTTCTCGGTATTTTTATCAGATTTCGCCATAATTACTTCTTTCCGCCGAGGAGCTTGTCTTTCATGCCCTTGACAGCCGAATTAATCTGTTCATCAGGCAGGTCAATTCCGGTCAGAGATTCCACGGCCTTGACAGGATTGGAAATCAGATTTTTTGTGAAATCGGGGTCATTCTGGGCTTTTGTCCTGACTCCGGAAACGAGCTTGTTAATCTGTTCATCAGGCAGGTCAATTCCGGCGACATCTTCCACCGCCTTGACGGGGTTTGTACTGAATTTCTTCATAAATTCGGGGTCGTTCTTGGCTTTGCTGATGATTTCATCAATTTTTGCTTTCATATCCATGATGAAAAACCTCCTGTAAATGATATTTATTTTATTATAGCATGAAATCCGGATAATTGCAAGCAGTTTCAGAAATTATTCTGCACAGAGTTCCGTGATGGCGAGAGCCATCATTTCGGCATCCAGCAGGAAGTGTTCCAATTTGATGAATTCTTCCGCGCCGTGCATGTGAACATCAGTATCGGGGAACGTTGCGCCGAATGCGACACCGCCTTCGATATGATGCACATAAGTTCCGCCCCCGATAGCAAGGCATTCGCCCTTGTTTCCGGTCACAGATTCATAGACGTTCAGGAGGGTCTGGACGAACGGAGAATTTTCATCTGTATGATGGGGTTCATCACACAGAATCGCTTCGACAGTGACGGGGGCAAGGGTTTTCTGCATTCTGCTGATGATTTCCGCACCCGTACAGCATACCGGAAAGCGGATATCCGCATAAGCAGTCAACTGATTTTTATCCATCTGCATGACACTGAGGACGCATGTCAGACCGCCGGAGAGTTCATCTTCTGCGGAAATGCCGAGAGATTTGCCGTCGGTTTCGCCGTAGGGAAAAGAGACAAACAGCTTATGCAGGATTTCCCCCTGCTGACCTTTCAGATGCAGAGAATCCAGAATTTCGAGCAGGAAAGTCAGGGCATTTCTGCCTTTTTCCGGTGTGGATGCGTGCGCCGATTCGCCGTTGACAGAAACCGTGACAAGATTGTTATCGAAAGCAATTTCTGTTTCGGGGATTGTAACCGGATAGCATTTCTGCAAATCATGAACAACCTGCTGAACGGTTTCCGGACTGCTATCTGTGAGAACAGCACTTGCCTGTGCCGGAACAGCGTTGATGACGTTTCCGGCATCGAGTTTCAGGATTTTAGAATTTCCGTCCGTGAATTCTGCGGAAAGTTTCAGACGGCACATCCCCTTTTCAAGATTGATAACCGGATAATCGCCATCCGGGGTGAACACCATAGGCGGAAGGGTTCTGTGCTTCATATAATATTCCAAATCTTCCGAGCCGTTTTCTTCATTTGTGCCGAAAATGAGGCGGACACCGGATTTCATAGGAATCTGCAAATCATGAACAGCTTTCATAGCGAACAGCGAAGCGACAGCAGGGCCTTTATCGTCGGAAGTCCCTCTGCCGAATAATTTATCGGAATCGGGGTCATAGGTCATCTGATAGGGGTCATGTGTCCAGCCGTCCCCTTCCGGAACGACATCGAGATGTGCCAGAATGCCGAGTTCTGGCTTTTTCTCGTTCAGGTCAGCACTGCCGGCATAGTTGTCAAGATTTTCAATCTGAAAGCCGGATTCCTGACACGCATCGAGCATAATTTTCAAAGCCTTAGCGGGTTCGCTTCCGAACGGCATATTTTCGCCGGCTTCGCCCTGCACGCTCCGGACGGCGACAAGCTTTCCGAGCAGGTCGAGCATTTCTGATTTATGATTTTCGAGATATTCATGAATTTCTTTCTGATACTGCATGACAGCACCTCCGAGAGTATTTTTATTTATTATAGCATATTCCTGAAAATTTGTAAAGTCCCTGTAAGATACGAAAACAGCGGTATGAAGATTCACACCGCTGTTTTCAGGTAAAATAGTAAAAAGGAATAAGGAATTATTAATTAATTATTATAAGAAGCTGGTTATAATTTAGGGATTACCATCTTGTTCCAGGGCCTGTCTGACCGCTTCCAGAGGACTGACCAAGAGCCTGACCGCCGGAAAGTGTTCCGCCGACTGTAACAGCCTTGTCACCTGCCTGAGCGATAACGGTAGTTCCGCCAGATACTGTACCGCCGGACTGTGCAGATGCACTGCTTCCGCTGTACAGACCGCCACCGCTTGCAGATACAAAGGATACAATCACGTTACCGGAATTATCAGTAAAGCTGTATCTTGTTGTCAGGCTGGTGTTGCCGCCTGTCATGGTGATGAAACTGCCCCCGTTGTTGGAGAAGGTTCCGTCATAGTCCATAGGCTCCTGACCGTTTGCACAGTAGTAACCACCTGTTACGGTAAAGCTGCCGTTGGAGTCAAATGCATCGTGGTCACCGCTTGCAGAGTTCACAATACCCAGACCGCCGTTGAGTGTCAGCGAGCCGGAAGATGTGCTCATTGCACCACCGCCCCAAGGATTGGTATTGCCTGTACCAGAACCGTCTGCACCGCCTGCGGCATTGTAGCCGTCATCACCGGAGATAACATAAACTGTACCGCTGTTCTGAACGATATTGACACCTTCTACACCTTCGTAGCACTTCGGAATGTAAATCTGAACATCATCGAATGTATTTGCAGTACCCTGACCGATTGTCAGTGCATGGTCAGAATGCATACCATCATCAGCAGAGGACAGTGTCAGAACACCGCCGACAACAGTCATATCACCACCGCAGTGGAGTGCATCATCAGAAGAATCAATGGTCAGATTACCGCCGTTGATGATGAGGTTGCCCATAGACTGCCATGTTGTACCTGCTTCGTCATAGAGACCTACAGACTTGATACCCTTTGCAGAAATATCGGTCTTGTTGGCATTGCCGTCCATGCCCATGCCCATGCTGCCGCTGCTCCACGGGTCAGTAGATGTGCTGGTAGAACCAGAGCTGCCGTATGCACTGCCCTGATATGTGTAGATTGTCACATCACCGCCGTTCATGGTGAATTCCTGTTCAGCCTGAATGCCGTCTGCATAGGAATTAATGTTCACTGTACCGCCGTTGATGATAACAAAGCCCTTGTCAGTATCAGTTTCAGTAGACTTGATACCGTCTCCGCCGGATGTCTTGACTGTGATGTTCAGGTTGGAATAATCACCGTCACCGCCGTTTGCAACCAGAGTATCGGGGTCACCGATTCTGACAGAATTACCGCCCTTGATGCCGTCATCCTGAGCTGTTACCTGAATTGTACCGTTCCAGATTTTCAGGTCATTCTTGGAAACCAGACCATCCTGATAGTTACCGTTGACAATCAGTGTGCCCTTGCCCTTGATTTTCAGGTCATCACGGGAGAAGATAGCGGAATTGATTTCTTTCACTTCGCCGGAACTGTTGGTATAAGAGTCTGTATGAGTTGTACCGTCAGAAATCGTATTGACAGTTTCTTTCTTCACAGAGATAGTCACAGCGTCGCCGACATTTTCGACATAAACCGGAGCAACGCTGGAGTTGGAAAGTGTCAGGCCTTCAAAGCTGAGTGTCACGGCTGCTGCTGCATCGACATTGTTGTCTGTGCTGACTTTGAGCTGACCGTTATCAGAAGAACCGCTTACGGAATAATCACCAGCGGCTGTGATAGTGACATATGCGCCGTCTACAGTGACGTTAGTTGCATTTGTGATTTCTGCGCCGTTGATATCATACAGAGCCACGCTTGAGCCGTTATATACGATAGATGCGGCTGTGCCGTCAGAAACGTTCTGAGTTTCTGTTTCGGTTTCTGTTTCGGTTTCTGTTTCCGTTTCGGTAGGCTGTTCCGGCTGGGAAGGTGTACCGTAGATAACCTGTTTTTTGGTAGCGAGCAGGTCATAAATATTGACAATGCCATCACCAGTAACATCAGCGTTATTGTAACCCTCTCTTGTGATGCTCTGCTTGTTGAGCAGATATTTCTGGAGAGTAACAACGTCCAGAACGTCTACTTTTCCGTCAAGATTCACGTCGCCTGTCAGTGCGGCAGAACTGGAAAGAACCGGCAGAGCGGCACACATTGCGCCTGCTGCAAGGATTCCTGCAAGACTGTGACTAAAACGATTATGTTTCTTCATAGTAAATTTCCCCTTTTCATAGAATTTCAATTTGAATTTGATTTCTCAATTCACGTTTGTTCTTTATGAATTGTCTATATTATACAGGGGAATTCTTAAAGTTTTCTTAAAAAATATTAAAATTTTCAGTTTTTTCAGATTTTTTCTGAGAACATTTCCGGCGGTGCGGATTTCTTTTGTAAATTTTTTATAAAAAATGTACCAGAACGTACATGAAAAGCTCTTTTTGCGCTATTAGTGAAAGGAGTTGTTTTGCAATGGCAGACAAGAAGAAAAGTTTTATTATCTATACGGACAGAGAAACGCAGGTGAATATGCTGACGGATGAACAGGCCGGAAAGCTGTTCAAACAGTTGTTTGTTTATATCAGAAGCGGAGAAGCACCGGCTTTTGAGGATGGAATGCTGTCAATGGCGTTCAGTGTATTCCAAGCACAATTAGATGCCAACAGCGAAAAATATGCCGAAATGTGCAGGAGAAATGCTGAAAACGGTGCAAAAGGCGGAAGACCTAAAAAAGCAAAAAACCCAGAAAACCCAGCGGGTTTTTCAAAAACCCTTACTGATACTGATACTGTAACTGATACTGAAACTGGTACTGGTACTAATACTGAAACTGATACTGAGTATTCTTCGGGGGACACCCCCGAACCCCCTGTTTTTTCTCCAGCTCCTGAAAATTATTGTCATTCCAGTGAGCAGGAGTTCTGTCAGCTTATCTGCAATTATACACAGAATCCTGAATTACAGCAGGCTCTTTTCGATTTTGTTGACTACAGAAAAAAAGGCAGAAAACAGTTCACATTGAAAGCACTGGAACTCAATCTACAGAAATTAGATGAACTGGCTTGTTATGACAGAGATAAAATCGCTGTTCTGCATCAAAGTGTTGCTTACGGATGGTCGGGGCTGTTTCCTCTGAATCAGAATCCGCATTACGGAAGAAAACAGCCTGTGCATGATATTATCAGAGAACAGGAACGGGCAGAGATTCAGAAATATTTAGACCTGCTGGATTAATCAGATTTTTTGGATTTTCCCCATCTCGGATTTTAATTCTTCGATATTCTGATGAATGTAAATTTCCGCTGTCGTGCTGTATCTGGCATGGCCGATTATCTTTTGCAGATGTTCCGGCGCAATTCCGGCGGATGCCGACAGAGATGCAAAGGTATGCCTTGTGCTGTGCGGTGTCAGATGTTCTCCCGAAAACTGATAGATGCCATGCTGGATACGGTCAGGCTTGACAAGATGCAGTTCCGTCAGTGCAGAATAAAAATACTGATGCCGAAGCTGTGCGGTTGTGGCGTTCAGGACGGTTTTCTGTGAATCGTCCTGAATCCAGCCTTTTACGAATTCGGCAATTTCCGGAATGTTTTCCGGAAACGGTACGATTCTGTTTCTTCCGGCCTTTGTCTTTTCTCCGCAGATGAAATAGCCGTGAACAAAATCCATATCCGAAACTTTCAGATTCGAGGCTTCCCCGATACGCAGTCCTGTATAAATCAGAAACAGAATAAACTGTACACGCTTATCATCAGAATGCGCCCATAACAGAGCGATTTCTTCGGGAGTGAAGATTTTCTTTTCAGATTTTTCAAACCGGGGGATACGGATGAATTCAGCATAATTTTTCTGGATGACATCATTTTCGAGGGCATAACGGCAAATCAGAACGGCAAGTGTCCGGATGGCATGACAGGCAGATTCTGAGCCGGCATGACTGATAATCTTCTGAAAGTGTACGGTTCGGATATCATGCATTTTCATATGGCGGATTTCGGCGAAGCGTTTCCATGTAGAAGAATACAGTCTGACAGCGGAATCAGAAACCTGTCTGTAGTGGATTTCCGACCATAGCTGATAGATTTCCTCAAGGGTTGCGTGGTACATTTCGGGACAGCCTTCACGGAGATAGGTATCAATGGCATTCTGTGCTTCTCTGGCATTGGGGAAGCTCCCCAGATAGATACGTTTTCCGCCGGATGACGGGGCATGTGCTATCCAACTGTTTTTACAGCGTGAATCACGGCTGACTGTTCCCGTACCGTTGGGACGGCGGTTAGCTTTTTTCTTCTGGGCGGACTGTTTCTTTCCGCAGTAGAGACAGTAAAGGCTTTGTTCAGGGATTTCTTTTCTGCACCGGATGCATTTCATAAGACTGTTCCTTTCTGAATTTTCTGATATTATTATAATAAGTATAAAATATTTTTCCGGATTTGTCAAGTTTTATAATTTTTTACAAAAAAAGACTTGCAAAATTTACAGAATTATGTTATCATAATAATAAATATCATATTCTGAAAGGAAGATTTGCATCATGAACGAAGTACTGCAAACTATCAAAAACAGAAGAAGCTGTCGGAATTTCAAATCTGACATGCTCCCTGACGACATCATTCAGCAGATTTGCGAAGCCGGGACATTCGCCCCCACGGGCATGAACAGACAAGCTCCGGTTATCATTGCCGTGAAAGACAAGGCACTGCGTGACAAGCTCTCTGCTATGAATGCCGGAATCATGGGGAAAGAGGGCTTTGACCCGTTCTATAATGCCCCTGTTATCCTGATTGTTCTGGCTGACAAAAGCATTCCGACTTATATTTATGACGGCGCACTTGTCATGCAGAATCTCATGCTTGCTTCGGAATCTCTGGGAATCGGAAGTATCTGGATTCACCGTGCAAAAGAAGAATTCAATTCCGAAGAAGGCAAGGCGATTCTGAAAGAACTCGGCATTGAAGGAGATTATGAGGGAATCGGGCACTGTGCAATCGGTTACAGAGCATCTGAGCCGAATCCTGCACCGCCCAGAAAAGAAAACTATATCTATTATAAATAAAAACAAACCGGAGCGTTTCTGCTCCGGTTTTTGGCTTATCTAAGGGAGAAAATCTGCTTTTTGAGCAGAATCCAGTCATAGATATTAATCAAGCCGTCCTGATTCATATCGGCAGATTCCGCCTGTTCCTGCGTCAGAGATGCCTGATTTATCAGATATTTATGAAGCAGAACGACATCTGTCAGATTGATATCCTCATCATGATGAATATCTCCCCGGAGATGCTTTTTCTGTTCTTCGGTATCGGGTTCAGTGAGGGGAGGTGTTTCGATAATATCTTCTGAAATGCAGTTCAGGACAAACTGCTGACTTTCTGAACGGAGAGCTTTTCCGTAAGTTGCCCATGAACCAGCCCATGTACTGCCGTCGAAAATATCGAGACAAGTTTTCTCGCCGGTCATGAGCAGACAGGTCTGACTGTCATTCTGCACAATCTGGAATTCCTGTGCAGAATCGCCCAGACGGACGGCATTTTTCCCGTCACTGGCATCGGAAACGATTGTCAGATACTGATTATCTGCGCTCATGAGGGCATAGTTTCCGGACTGGTTCACCAGATGCCACTGTACAGGCGTTTCTGACTGGATGATATTTCCGTTTTCATCATAAGAGAGATAATAACCGCTGTTCTGGTTTCTGATTTCATACATGCCTGATGCAAGAGCGATGCTGTCGGTTTCGTTATAAATATACTGCTGTGGATAGATACGGCTGTACACGTTCAGGGAATCCAGCGGATAGCCCCAGAAATCAAACAAAGCCTGATTATCATAGCTCGAACCGCCTGCTTCGGAAACGTCTTCGCCGTATTCGGAAGCGTAGGCAGTTGCCCAGCCTGAACCGTGTTTCGCCCAGCGTTCTTTCTGTTCCGTCCATGATGCGTTATAATCGCCAAGCCAAGCCAATTCCCAGTAAAACGCACCGATTCCCTTTTCTCCGACATTGGCGACTGCCTGAAAGACATCAGTAAAGCATTCCGCCTGACCGTCCACAGAAATTTCATAACGGAACGTTGCCCCTGATGATGTACTGGAAATGACGTTTGCGAACTTGTCGCCGTCCTCGTCGGTATAGGGATAGGCTGTTTCTGCAACCATGACATATTTATTATAAGTATCCGCGATATTTTTCAGGACAGAGGTCAGGTTATCGGTTGTGCCGTGCCAGTACGGATAATAAGATGTTGCAAACACATCATAATTGACTTCGCATTCGTTCAGGATTTTCGCATACCAGGGATAAAGCCCTGATGACGGGTCAGCGAAATGGAGCACTTTCAGGATACTGCTGTCGAAATCCTGAACGGCATTACATCCGGCTTTCATCATTTTGCAGATGGTATACATATCATCTTCACCGCACATCACGCCGTTGGTTTCGTTGCCGACCTGCACCATGCCGATATCTGCGCCGGCATCACGGATTTTTTCAAGGCTTTCGAGGGTATAATAATAAATGGCAGAGCCTTTTTCATCAGAAGAATAATTTTTCCATGCTTTGGGAGTTCTTTGTTTTTCGGGGTCAGCCCAGAAATCAGAATAATGAAAATCGACAAGGAGTTTCATACCGTATTGAGAAGCCCTTCTGCCGATTTCGCAGGCAGTATCGACATCATTGTTACCGCCCCCGTAGGAATTGCCGTCGTCGTCGCCTGGCTGATTCCAGACACGCACACGGATATAGTTCACACCGTGGTCAGCGAGAATCTTAAAGATATCTTCTTCTTCGTAATCCGTATCGTTATGAAAGACAATGCCGGATTCTTCCAGCGAGATAATAGAAGAAATATCCGCGCCCCGGATGGGTTCACCGCCGTTGATGCTTCTGTCGAAGTTCTGGAAAGTCACGGTCTTGTCATACACAGCCGAAACGTTCTGGGGCATCCGGACGGCGGAAGCCAGCATCAGCAGGCATGATAATATTGCAAATAGTTTTCTCATGCTGAAACACTCCATTCTGTATAATATATTTATCTTTAGTATAGCATAAAAAAAGACACATGTCAAGACTTTTGAATAAATTTCTTGCAGACTGTCTAAATAAATTTGTGCAGATTTTCTGTTTACAAATTGGAATTTTTGTGCTAAAATTTTGAATAGCTGAAAAAAAGAAAGGATTCGTGAGCACAGCCGTGAATCAGGGAAAAAAAATACATAAAAAATGGAAGCTGACTTCCGCCGGAAAAGCCGTGCTTGCTGTCGCTGGTGTACTTGTTGCCGGCAGTGTGGTTTCTGTCATAGCAGGAAATTCCGGTTCAGCGGAAGATGTTCCCGAAACGCTTCCCCCGGAAGAAACAGAAATCATCCGGGGAGAAATTCCGGATTTCTCACAGGAAACTGCACCCGAAACTGTCCCCGAAGAAACCCAGCCGGAAACACAGCCAGACCCTTTCAACCCGCAGTTTTCACTTGCACCGGGCTTTTATGATGACAGCATCACACTGGAACTGTTTTCTGAAACCGGCACGGAAATTTATTATACATCCGACGGAAGCACCCCTACAGCAGAATCAGAACTCTATACCGAGCCGATTGTTATCGAAAGCCGTGAGGGCGAAGAAAACAATATCGCCAACCGCTGGGATACTTCCGTAGAACCTGTGATTGTAGAAGAACCTGTTGACAAGGCAACCGTCATCCGGGCGGTGGCGGTGGATGCTGACGGCAATGTCAGCGACATCATCACGCATACTTATTTTGTGGGGCTGAATCATGCAGAGTATCATAACGTAAATATTGTTTCGATAGCTCTGGATGAATCTTCGTTATTTGACTATTCGACAGGCATCTACTGCAAGGGCGCAGTGTATGACAATTACGGACGCTATGCCGAGGGCTATTTCATCCCGGCAAACTACACGCAGAAAGGCAGAGACTGGGAACGCGAAGCCGGAGTCGAAATTTTCGGTACGGACGGCATTTCCATTGCTTCTCAGGAAATGGGTGTGCGCATCATGGGGGGAACGTCCAGAAATT
>SVNI01000064.1 GCA_015066975.1 Ruminococcus sp.
TTCGGTTTCCGGAACGGGAACGGGTTCAGGTTCGGGCTGGATGTGAGACGTAAAGTAGGAGAACGTGAATTCAAACGGAATCCAGCCCAGTCCGCTGATGTAGATTTCCGTCCATGCATGGGAATTGCTGTCGAGAATCTCGGAAGTCCATGCTGTCGAGCCGTCTTCGGTTCTGGTTTCAGTAAGCGTTCCGGGCTTGGAACAGTCAATCATATAGCCCTCGCAGTATCTGGCAGGGATTCCGGCCATTCTGGCAAGGACTGTTCCGGCGGTGGCGTAATGCTCACAGTAGCCCTTGTGATTTTCAAGAAGAAAATAGGCTGTATGGTCAGTATTCGCCGGAGTCCTGCCCGGTGCAAGCGTATAATCCACAGTATCGCATACTTTGTTGCGGAGCAGTTCCAGACGGGTGAAAATTTCTGCCGGAGTGGCATTCTTTCCGTCGAAATCAGAAAGCAAGTCCGCATAAGCTGTCCGCACGGCCTGCAATGACGGCGAATCCGGCAGGGAAGTATAATTCTCATAGACGAAATCATCATAGAAGCTTCCGCAGAGAATGCCGGCTTTGGCAGTCCGGGGGTCATACATGCTGTACTGATAGAATTCGTTCACGATTTTACTGTTTTCTGAAATCCATACAGACGGCTTGCCGTTAAGATTCATAGCCATCCGGAGCAAATCCATGTCGCTTTCATTACAGCTTGTGAAAAGTCCCTGCACGGGAATTTTTTTGACAGCATCCGGATTCAGAAGAATTTCTTCAAAATCTGTCCGCCCCCGGATGGTGTAGTTCTGGGTGCTGGTCTGTATCAGGTCATTGACCTGACAGATGATATTATGATTCTTCTGAAATCCGTAAGGCACGCACTGCGCCAGAATTCCGGTCGTATTGTAAAGCGACATCTGCAACGGATTTCCGCCTGTTACGGTGGAATACAGAAATTCCGGCGGATAATAGTCAAGCTGATTAAAAATATCCAAGTTCTGATTCTGATAGGCTTCTTCCGGAAGCGGATTCCAGTTGATGCCGTTGTAAACATGGCCTGTGCGGTATTTCAGATAGATTCTTGTTTCAGGATTTGCCGAAAAAGCAATGCTCGTCACCGGAATGTTTTCATAAATTTTTTCATCAAGACTTCCCAGCGGAATATGCGTCTCGTCGTCAAGCTGTTCAGGAACTTCACCGTAATCTTCCAGAACCGGGTCGTCTGTCAGATGCAGGGAAGCAATATAATTCTGAAAATCCGTCCGCAGAGTCTTGAATTCTTCCGGCCGTTCGTAGCCGGATTTGTACAGGGCGAATTCTGTTGCCCCGAATACCAGCATGACCGCAAATATCATGATGATGCCCGTATATTCCGGAAGCAGAAACCGCATGTTCGATACCGGAAGAAATGCGTTCTTCTTCCGGAGAAAGCCTGTCTTTCCGCCGTTCTGCGTGATGCCCGAACTCGCTGACTGCACGGATGCCATAGCAAACCAGAACGCTGTCATCAGCCCGGCAAAGAAATGATTCGGCACAATTCCGAAAAACAAGCCAATCTCGATAAACGGAAATGTTACCAGCATACTCAGAAAGAAATTCTGGTATCTCAGTACAGAATAGCATATCATCCAGATAATCGGGAATATCAGAAAGCACAGCACACATGTCACGCTCGGCAGTTCCGGAAAGCGTTCGTCTGTGACGAAATATTCCCAGTCGGTCATGTAAATTGCCTGACAGACATTGTTGGTTACATACATCAGACCGCTGGTGATATAGCGTTTTGCCATGAAAAACAGAATACAGTACCCCAGCACGGCAGTCAGCACCGGAACAAGGCTTTTATGCGGATGTAGCGAAACATAAGCAAAAAATAAAAATACGGCCGTCGTCACCGCCAGAAGCACCGGCAGGGAATACGTCGGCGAAAACATGGTCAGAAAGGAAAAAATACTGCTGATAACGCCCGTGTAAGCCGTGAGTATCAGCCAGATTTTTCTGCGCTTCGGGAACGGGTTCTGCAATGCCATGGAAAGCGTGTTTTCCACCTGCACCCCGTTCACGGATTCGGAAACTTGCTGTTTCATGATGAAAGATTTCACCTCCAGAGTCAGATAATCAGGCCGGAAATGCTTTCGGCCGTCTGTCCGGGGAGAATCTGCCGGACAGAAACGCTGTCGGACGGGAAAGAGATTTTTTCTTCGGTCATCACAGCCAGATTTTTCCTTCCGGCTTCGGCCTGATGCTCCAGAACCGGGAGCATTTCTGCATGGCTGTCGTTGGTGATGAGCGTGACGGAAGAATACTGCTGACCGGACAGAATTTCACGCAAATCCTGTGCTTCTAGGGTCATGCTGTCCAGTGAACGGTATAATTCCCGGAAAACAGCCGGAAGGTCTTCGGCGGATTGCAGGGGATGACAATGCAGGCGTGTTCCGTCATGCCATGCCAGAAATGCAACGTTTTCGGATTCTGCAAACCGCACGGAAAGCGAATAAATCAGGGTTAAAAATGCCTGCGCCTGTTTCATTCTGTCAATGGCAGGGGCTTCTGATTCGGGAAGATATTCGGCAAGCAGAAGAATTTTTTTCTCAATCGGGAAACCGAATTCTTTGATAAATAAGATATCGGATTTGGAACTGAGTTTCCAGTGGATACGGCTGACAGCATCACCGGGGTGATATTCCCGGATATTGAAGATTTCGGACGGGTCGTCGCCGGGCTTGTCTGCGTAGCGGGTGCTCTCCGGGGAACTGACGGCTTCGGCCGTGTCCTGAAGATGGAGTTTCAGAATTTCGGGCAGAACAAGAAGTTCCGTTTCGGCACTGCGTTTTTTCATTCTGACAGAAAATAAATGAAAATAGTCCAGAATCCTGACTTTCTCGATTTTTACACGGACAGCTCCGCAACAGTCAGGCCGGATGTAGAAGGTCAGCTTTGTGCTGTTCCGGCCGTGAAGCGGAAAGCGTAACTGTATTTTTTCGGGCTTGTCGCTGAGGACATGGCATACGCTCACTGTTGCATAAGTTTTCGGAAAGAATAACGGACAGCCGTTTTCAATCACCAAAGAAACCGGAACAGACTGGTTCACTTTGCAGGTGACAGAGGTACAGTTCAGAGATGCGTGAGCACACAGTTTGACCCATAACAGACAGATTATCATGATAACAGGCACTGCCAGCACACACAGCAAAAGCACCACTGCCAGAGAATCAATATATAATACTGAAAAAATCCCCAGCCCGATTATCAGCAGAAAATATATCAGTTTGATAAACCACATAATGCAGATTACTCCGTGTCAGGAACAGGAACAGATTTCAGAATTTCCTGTACAAGATTCTGCGCCTGTTCTGCGCTGTCGTCCGTGCCGTGCAGGAGAAGCCTGTGACAGAATACATCTGCACAGACAAAAGCAATGTCATCCGGAAGCAGATAGTCTCTGCCCTGCGCATAGGCACAGGCTTTTGACATCTGCATCAGTGCCAGCGAACCGCGGGGACTGATGCCGAGCCGGATATTCGGATGATTTCTTGTTGCCTGAATCAGACTGACAATATACTCATAAACAGAATCATTGACATAGATTTCTTGCACTTCCCGGCGCATGGCAAGCAGTTCTTCCGCATCTGCAACAGGTTCGATATCATCAAGCGGATTGGAGACCTGACGGGCTTTCAGCAGGGCAATTTCATGTTCCGGGGACGGATAGCCCAGCGACAGGCGGACAAGGAATCTGTCCATCTGCGATTCCGGGAGTCTCTGTGTTCCCACACAAGTGATAGGGTTCTGCGTGGCAATGACAATATGCGGTTTCGGCAGGTCGTAGGTTCTGCCGTCCATGGTGACTGCGCCTTCTTCCATGAGTTCCAGCAGGGCGGACTGCGTTTTGCTGGATGTGCGGTTGATTTCGTCCGCTAACAGCAGGTTGCAGAATGCCGAGCCTTTTTTGAACACAAAGCTGTCAGAACTTTTCTGATACATGGTGAAGCCTGTCACATCTGTTGGCAGAACGTCCGGTGTGAACTGGATTCTTTTGCAGGAAAGCGAAAGTGTCCGGGAAATTGCCAGTGCCAGGGTAGTTTTCCCCACGCCGGGCATATCTTCCAGCAGAATATGACCGCCGGCAAGCATGGCCAGCAGGACTTTGAAGATGACATCATTCTTTCCGCTGACGGCTTTCTGCATCTCCATCAGCATAGATTGCAGGGTTGGCTGTCGGAGCTGGATTCTCATAGTTTTTGTTCTTGGGGTTGCCATGAAGTTTCGTTCTTCCTTTCTGGGTATGTTGCCTGATATTATTATAGCATTTGCAGAAGCAAAATGCAATAGTTTTTCTGCAATTGCATACTTATCTTATTTTATCATATTTCTGTAGATTTGTCCAGCATTTTTGGCAAGATTTTTGGAACAGATTCGGCCTTTTTCCGGGGAAAACAAAATTTCCCGGAAAATTTTTTAAAATTTTTCAAAAAAATTTTGAAAAAACACTTGACAAATGCTTTGACTTGTGCTATAATAATATCTGTTGAGCGGAGAGCTTAACAAAAGAAATATCAGATGTGCCTGTAGCTCAGCTGGATAGAGTGACTGGCTACGAACCAGTAGGTCGGGGGTTCGAGTCCCTCCAGGCACGTAATATTTCATATCACCACTATAGGAAGAAGAACGGAAGTTTTCCGTTCTTTTTCTTTTTTCATGCGGTTTGTATCTTTTTGGTGAATTTATATCTGAAACACTGGACAAAAAGAATAAAATATGATATAATAATAATAGATTTTTTGACGTGTTTTTTTTTAAACTGACGAAAGGAAATATATCATGGATTTACAAAAATTTGCAGACGGTTTTCATACCAATACCTGCATCATGTCTGTAGAAGTATTCCCCGGCGGAAGCTACGGAAATATCCGCATTGTCGCCGGAAACCGAGCCTATCTGGAATCGGCCAGCTTTGTTGCAGAAAATTCCTCTGTTGTGGAGGGGAAGAAATTCATCCCGAATCTGCCGTATGAAAATTATATCCCCAGAGATTTGAACTTTGAAGATTTCTGCTACCGGAGCGCAGTGCTCAAACAGCCCCTGCACAGCTATATTCATGTACCCCATTTCAATTTCTGGATAAATATTTTCATGCTTCCGTTGGAATACCACGAGGGAAATATTTACTATTGCAGTTATACGCAGGAATTCACCCAGAATGCAGATGCTTCCCTGCTGACAAACAACCTTTCCCCGGAAATTTCCGGCGCAGTGCTCAGTACCTGCATCAAGCTCCGCAGTACGGACAATTTTCAGAAGACCATGAACGAAGTCATTCAGGATATCAACACGCTTTGCGGTGCCGGACACTGCTGTATCCTGCTGACAGACTTCAGCCGGAGAAAATGCTCTGTTCTCTGCGAAGCTATCAGCCAAAGTTCTAATCTCAAATCTATGAATACGTATCTCAATGACGATTTTTTCAAAATTGTCGATACATGGGACGACACTATCGACAGAAGTACCTGCTTTATTGTCAATGACGAAGCAGGCTGGAATGTCTTTAAAGAACGAAACCCCATCTGGCACGATTCCCTGAAAATGGCCGGCGCAGAAAGCCTTGTGCTCTTTCCCCTCAAAGACCACGGCGAAACCCTCGGCTATATCTGGGCAGTGAATTTCGATACCAGCCGTACCGTGCAGATTAAAGAAATGCTGGAGCTGACAACCTGTTTTCTGGCATCCGAGATTGCTAATTATCAGCTTTTTCAGCGTCTGAAACGGCTCAGTTCTGTCGATTTGCTGACGGGTGTCTATAACCGCAACGCCATGAACAACCGTGTTGACGAACTCTGTGCCCGTGCCGGAGAACCTTCCCCCGATTCCGTCAGCATTGTCTTTGCTGACCTCAACGGTCTGAAACAAATCAACGACAACGACGGCCACTCCGCCGGAGACAAGCTCCTGAAAGATGCTTCCGCAGTGCTCCGGAACGTCTTCCCGGAATACGAAATCTACCGCGCCGGGGGCGACGAATTCATGATAATCGCCATGAATCTCCCTGAAACAGAACTCATCCGCCGGGCAGACATGCTCAAAGCCTACCCCGACAACCCCGAACATGTCAGCTTTGCCGTCGGATTCTGCCATGACGACGACTGCTCCTGCATCCGCAGAGCGATGCACCTCGCAGATGAACGCATGTATGCCGACAAAGAAGAATATTATCGGAAACATCCCGAAAAACGAAGAAAATAACAAAAAAATCAAAAGGCGGTGAATTCTTTATGCAGAAACGCATGAACGAACAGGAATTATTATTAAACTTCAAACAGGCTATGGCAGAATCACATATCTTTGTCTGCTATCAGCCAAAAATGAACTATGCCACCGGGCGCATGATTGGCGCAGAAGCCCTCATGAGATGGAAACACCCCGAATACGGTATGCAGTATCCCTCTGACTTTATCCCCGTGCTGGAAAAAAACGGCCTTCTCCCGGATGCTGACCTTGCTGTGTTCGAGCTGGTCTGCCGTTTCCAGAGAAAATGCCTTGACGAAAATATCCCTCTTGTCCCGATTTCATTCAATATGTCACGCTATGACATTCTACAGCATAACTACATCGGCAAAATTGAACAGATACGGCAGAAATATCAGATTCCTGTCCGGTTTCTGCATGTCGAAATCACAGAATCTTCCGCAATCGGCGGTGCAGAACTCGTCGTGGATGTTTTAAAACAGCTCCACTGCCTCGGCTATGTCGTCGAGATGGACGACTTCGGAAGCGGATATTCTTCCCTGAATATCCTCAAAGATTTGGAAGTGGATGTCATCAAGCTGGACATGCGCTTTCTTTCCAGCGGAAAAGGCGGACGAGGAGGCGCAATCCTGAGCTCCGTCGTGCAGATGTCTAAATGGCTCGATACCCCCATTATTGCCGAAGGTGTCGAAACAATTGAACAGGCCGACTATATGAAAAGTATCGGGTGCAGTTACATTCAGGGCTACCTGTTCTCGAAACCCGTCACAGAAGACGAATTTATCGAAAAATTAAAACGCACCGACCACGAACCCGTACAGCCGGCCATTACCCTGATTGAGTCCATGGATGCCGGAAAATTCTGGAATCCCAATTCCCTCGAAACCCTGATTTTTAATCACTATGTCGGCGGTGCATCCATTTTCTCCTATCAGAACGGCGATTTGCAGGTGCTCCGTGTCAACGAAAAATATATGAAGGAACTCGGCATGAACATGTGCGAAAAAGATATCCTCAATGCAGATTTCTGGGAACAGATGGACAAGCAGAATCATAAAATCTATGAAGATACCCTTCTGAAAGCCATCCAGAGCCATGAAGAAGAATCCTGCGACACATGGCGCACTATCCGTTCCAAAATCTGCGGGGAACAGAAAATCTGCATCCGGAATTCCCTCCGCATGATTGGCAGAGCCGGGGAACAGTATCTGTTCTATACCCTCGTGCAGAATATCACCGCCGAAAAGAAACGCTTTGAAGATGTCTCTGAAAGTGAACGAAAATTCCGCTTTGCTGCTGAACATGCCAATATCTACGCATGGGAATATACTGTTGCTACCAAACAGATGCGCCCCTGCTACCGGTGTATGCGTGATTTAGGCCTTCCGCCCCTTATCGAAAACTATCCCGAACCCGTTATCGAAAACGGCATTTTCCCCGAAGATTATGCCGATATGTACCGCGACTGGCACAGGCAAATTGCAGAAGGCGTTCCGTATCTGGAAGCCGTCATTCCGCTGACCGTCGGCAGAGTGCCGTTTCATGTCCGCTATACGACTGAATTCGACGAGAACGGGAAGCCTTTGAAAGCCTATGCCTCTGCAACGCTTGTCGTGGACGGCGAGGATGACAAAGAAAAGAAAAACTAAGCAGAACCCCTGTTCCGGAACAGAACAGGGGCTTTTTCTGTTAATTTTTCATGAACGTTCTGTAAACTTTTCTGAAAAAATGTACGTTTCTGTACAAGAAATGCTCTTTTTGCGCTGTTAGTGAAAGGAGTTGTTTTGCAATGGCAGACAAGAAAAAAAGTTTTATTTTATATCTCGACAGAAAAAAGGAACTGGACATGCTCACAGATGAACAGGCAGGGAAGCTTTTCAAGGCAGTATATCAGTATGCAGAGGACGGCAAAGAGCCGGAATTCGGGGAACTTGTGCTGACTGTGATGTTCAGTGTATTTCGTTCGCAGATGGATATGAATGCAGAAAAGTATGCAGAAATCTGTAAAAAGCGGTCAGAAAATCAGCATAAACGCTGGGAGAAGCAAAAAGAAAGGGAAGCTTTGGAAAATCATACAAGTGTATACAACTGTATACAAACTTCTACAAATCATACTGATAATGATAATGTTAATGTTAATGTTAATGGAAATGGAAATGAAAATGTTAATGGAAATGAAAAAGAAAATGTGAATGGAAATGAAAAAGATAATGTGAATGAAAAAGATAATGATATATTTTATTCGGGGGACACCCCCGAACCCCCTGTTTTTTCTCCAGCACCTGAAAATAATTTTCTTTCCAGCGAACAGGATTTCTCTCAGCTTGTCTGCAATTATACTCAGAATCCCCAGCTACAGCAGGCTCTCTTTGATTTCATTGACTACAGAAAAAAAGGCAGAAGACAGTTTACCCCCAAAGCTCTTGAACTCAATCTACAGAAATTAGATGAACTCGCCTGTTACGATACAGATAAAATCGCTGTTCTGCATCAGTCTGTCGCATTCGGATGGTCAGGCCTGTTTCCTCTCAGTCAGAATCCGCATTACGGAAGAAAACAGCCTGTTCATGATATCATCAGAGAACAGGAAAAAGCAGAAATCCAAAAATATTTAGACCTCCTCGATTGATAAAAAAAGAAGACTGCTGAAAAATCAGCAGTCTTCTCAGCGCGGAAAGAGGGATTTGAACCCTCGCGCCGCTTTCACGACCTACTCCCTTAGCAGGGGAGCCCCTTCACCACTTGGGTATTTCCGCATAGAGTGAATCTTAAAAACTATTCTATTGCCTTACGACTTGTTTATTATAACATATTTGAAATGATTTGTCAAGTGTTTTTTCAAAAAAAATTTACAAAAATTTGAGGAATACGGAAAAATGCCCTCTTTTCGACCAAAAAATATTTTTTTCCGGAAATACCGCCTTGCAATTTTGTAACAATTATGTTAGAATAAGAATATCTTAATTATCATGATGACAAAAAGGGGTGTACACTATGCATAGAAATCAGTATCTTCCTACCGAAATTATCAAAGGCTTTCCGGTTCGGCCGGGGGTGTATCTGCTCAACGGCGCAACCCCTCTGGGCGATACCGTCAATTTTACCGTGCGTTCTTCCAATGCAACCGCCTGTTCTGTCGCACTGTTCCACAGGAGAGAAAAAGAACCCTTTGCTGTGATTCCCATTCCGGAAAACTACCGGATTGGCGATACATGGTCAATCATGATTTTCGGGCTGGATGTGTACGAAATAGAATACTGCTACCGCCTGGACGGCCCTTATCAGCCCGAAAAAGGCCTGATATTCGACAAGCACAGAAACGTGCTCGACCCTTATGCCAGAGCCGTCACCGGACAGAGCGTCTGGGGCGTGAAAAGCGGTGACTACGGCGACTATCACGGCAGAGTCTATTCCGGTCAGTTCGACTGGAGTGATTTCCCTGAACAGAATACACCGCTCTCAGACCTGATTATCTATGAAATGCATGTGAGAGGATTCACAAAAGACAAATCCTCCGGCGTGAAGAACCGGGGCACATTTGACGGCATTATCGAGAAGATTCCGTATCTGAAAAAGCTGGGGGTCAATGCCGTTGAGCTGATGCCCGTGTTTGAATTCGACGAGATGGACGGCGCAAGAATTCACGAAGGCCGTCAGCTCCTGAATTACTGGGGATATAATACGACATGTTTCTTTGCGCCGAATACAAGCTATTCTTCCAGAGCGGAATTTAATCACGAGGGCGAAGAACTCAAGATTTTAATCAAAAAGCTCAACGAAAACGGAATGCAGGTCTTTCTGGATGTGGTATTCAATCATACCTCCGAGGGGGATGAAAACGGCCCTGCTTTTTCCTTCAAAGGGCTGGACAACAGCGTGTATTATATGCTTACGCCGGACGGACATTATTATAATTTCAGCGGATGCGGAAATACGTTCAACTGCAATCATCCGGTCGTACAGCAGTTTATTCTGGACTGCCTCCGGCACTGGGTTATTGAATACCGTGTAGACGGTTTCCGGTTTGATTTGGCTTCCATTCTCGGCAGAAGCGAGGACGGAAGCCCTATGCTCAATCCGCCTTTGCTGAAAAATCTGGCATTTGACCCGATTCTGAGCAAGGTCAAACTGATTGCAGAAGCATGGGATGCCGGGGGCTTGTATCAGGTAGGAAGCTTCCCGTCATGGAAACGCTGGGCAGAATGGAACGGCAAGTACCGTGATGACCTGCGTGCATTCCTCAAAGGCGACAACGGCCGGGCATGGAGCGCATCACAGAGAATTATGGGCTCGCGTGATATCTATCCGCCGGAACTGCGCGGATTTGATGCTTCTGTCAATTTCATTACCTGTCATGACGGCTTTACACTGTATGATTTATATTCTTATAATCACAAGCATAACGAAATGAACGGCTGGAACAATACTGACGGCGACAATGCCCATGATAGCTGGAACTGCGGAGCAGAGGGCGAAACTGATAATCAGGAGATTAAAAACCTGCGCATCCGCATGGTGAAGAATGCGTTTGCCGTCCTGCTGTGCAGTCGTGGTGCGGCCATGTTCCCGGCCGGAGATGAATTCTGCAACACACAGTTCGGAAATAATAATGCCTATTGTCAGGATAACGAAATCTCATGGCTGGACTGGTCGAGAAAAAAAGAATTTCAGGAAGTGTTCGATTTCGTCCGTGATATGACCGCATTCCGCAAGGCACACAGAGTTATCCGGCAGGATACCAAGCCGTGCAGTATGGGCTTTCCCTCTATGAGCGTGCATAATTCGTTCCCGTGGAATCAGGATTTCCGGGAGGATACCCATGTGCTGGGGATTCTGTTCGCCGGAAAGGACGAAAATGACAGGGATGATTTAGTCTTTCTTGCCATCAATGCGCACTGGGAATCCCAGCCCGTACAGCTTCCGGATTTGCCACAGGAACTGGAATGGAATGTCAGCTTTTATACAGATGTTCCGTATATCCGGCATCAGGGGTATCATGAACTTGTCAGCCGGCGGGGGAATACGTTCACGCTTGCACCAAGAAGCGTGATGATATTGACAAATATCAACAGAAGATAATATTTCAGGATAATTTCTCATAAATCTTTAAACCTGCACAAAAAAACTGTGCGGATTTACAGGACGTTCAGAAAATCTTTACACCAAAACCACGATTTTTCGCCGAAAACTATTGACGTATCCTGTAGAATATGCTATAATTATCATGTTATCAAAACCATCAGGAGGGTATTATGTTATGAGTACAATACAAGAACTGGCCGTCAAGCTCAGTCAGACGGCAGAACCAAGTGAAAGAGACAATTTGGCCGGACAGATTATCCAGCTTCTGAAAACACAGCAGACTGTCTGGTCAGCGTTCTGTCCTGCTACCAAGCACTATTTTCTTGCACAGGAAGAAAAGCAGATAACTGCTTATGTGTTCTCCACAGAGGAAACCTGCCGGGCGTTTACAGAGGCACTCCGCAAACGTCATATTCTGCTGGAAGTGCTCAAAAATGAACAGGAGCACAGAATGTTTCTGTTCGCCGAGCTGTTCCGGTGCGGTGTCACGCAGGTTGTTATCGACAGCGCGGAAGATTACTACGCTGTGCCCCTGAGCGAACTGATTCCGATTCCGGATTACAGCAAGCTTCCTCTGGTACAGCGTCCGGTGCTGAATCCCACTGTAACAGGAAAAATGCTCCTGCTCACACAGGATATGCGCTGGGGGAGAGCTGACGGCAATACTGAACTGGATGCTTTGCAGGAAATCTATCATTCCCCGTTCCTGCACCCGTTCCGCAAAGAGGAAGCATCCGGCACGGAAATTCCCGGCATCTACAGTCTCCCCGACAACGGCGGAAGCCTGTTCATGATTTTTTCGGATTTGTATTCCCTGAAACAGGCAAATCCGAATGACTATCCCCATGCCAAAATTGTCCGCTTTGCCGACCTGCATAAAATGCTGGCAGACAATCCCGACAAGCTGGGCATTATCATCAATCCGGGAAGCGGTGCGCCTATGCTTCTGGATATGCAGCTGCTGGAATTAACCCAGAAATCCGCAGAAGGCGACCTCGCAGACATTACCGTCAAGAGCATGAACGAAAACAGCGGAAAGATTATCGTCACCAAGCCGGAAATG
>SVNI01000065.1 GCA_015066975.1 Ruminococcus sp.
ATCCGGATGATATGGTGCATCCGTGTTTCTTATATGAATCCGTCTGGTGTCTGATAGGATTCGTGCTTCTGGTGATATTTCTGAAAAAATACAGAAAATTTGACGGACAGAATTTTTTATTATATCTGATATGGTACGGACTGGGCAGATTTTTTATCGAGGGTCTGCGGACAGACAGCCTCATGATTGGTACGCTCAGGGTTTCTCAGGTATTGGCTGCTGTGTGCGTGGTTGTCTGCGTGATTCTGATGATAGTTTTTTCATCCAAAGTCAGGCGTATGGGCAGGGAGTATAAATTATACTGTGATACCGAAGAATCACGCTTACTGCTGGCACAGGCAGATGAATTGAATACAAAAGCAAAATCCAAAACAAAATCTGATAAATCAGATAATCAGGAAAGCGAGGATAATAACAATGGCTAATATTATCGACGGAAAACAGGTATCCGCAAACGTGAAAGAACAGGTTCGGCAGGAAACAGAAACCCTCTTTCAGAAATACGGAAAAAAACCAGGTCTGGCTGTGGTGATTGTCGGAAATGACCCGGCTTCCAGAGTATATGTCAACAATAAGAAAAAAGCTTGTGAAACAGTCGGCTTTCAGTCGTTTGAATACGCTCTGCCCGAAGATACCACACAAGCAGAACTGCTCGAACTGGTGGAAAGCCTCAACGCTGACAGGAATGTCAACGGTATTCTTGTACAGCTTCCCGTTCCGAAACAGATTGATGATAAAGCTATCATCAATGCAATATCAGCAGAAAAGGACGTAGATGCATTCCATCCGGAAAATGTAGGCAGAATTATGATTGGAGAATATGCCTTTCTGCCGTGTACGCCTGCCGGAGTCATGGAATTAATCGACTCCACAGGTGTAGAAATTTCCGGCAAGAAGTGTGTCGTTATCGGCAGAAGCAATATCGTAGGAAAGCCCATGGCGATGCTCCTGCTCCACAGAAGCGGAACTGTTACCATCTGTCACAGCCGGACACAGAATCTCGCTGAAATCACCAGAGAAGCCGATATTCTGGTTGCTGCTGTCGGAAAAGCCAATTTCGTTACCGGCGATATGATTAAAGAAGGTGCAGTCGTGATTGATGTCGGCATGAACCGCCTTGAAAACGGCAAACTCTGCGGAGATGTCAACTTTGCAGAAGCAGAACAGAAAGCTTCTTATATCACACCCGTCCCCGGCGGTGTAGGGCCTATGACAATCGCTATGCTGATGAAAAACACACTCACAGCGTTCAAGACGCAGAATCAGATTTCTGATTGATTTTTGTCTGTATAAAATTAATAAAAAAATTAAAATAAAATCAAAAAAACAGTTGACAAATCACATGAAATATGCTACAATAAAAATATCAAATTTTATCAAAAGGAGAAAAAATCATGAAATACGAGATTCAGGGTGCGCCCTTTGCAGTTGCAGATGTCTTTCTTCAAAACGGTGAAAGCGTTGTCTGTCAAAGCGGTGCAATGGTATGGCAAGACCCCAATGTCAAGATGCAGACAAACACAAACGGCGGTGTGGGCAAAGTATTCGGCAGACTGCTGACAGGCGAATCCCTGTTCCAGAATACTTATACTGCTCAGGGCGGTGCAGGTTCTATCACATTCGGTTCTTCCGTGCCGGGCAATATCATTCCGTTTGAAATTAATCCGGGCGATATGATTATTGCACAGAAATCTGCATTCTTAGCTTCTGACCCGTCTGTTAATTTTGAACTGTATTTTCAGAAGAAGATTTCTTCCGGATTCTTCGGCGGTGAAGGCTTCATCATGCAGAAATTTACCGGAAACGGCACGCTTCTTGTCGAAGTGGACGGCAGTGTCATCGAAAAGGTTCTTCAGCCCGGTCAGGTGCAGATTATTGATACCGGCTATCTGGTAGCAATGGACGGTGCTTGTTCCGTAGAAATCGAGATGATTAAAGGCGTTTCTAATATTATCATGGGCGGTGAGGGGTTATTCAATACCAAGCTGACTGCGCCTCCGGACAGACCTGTCCGCATCTGGTTGCAGACAATGCCAATGTCTCATCTGGCTGGTGCGATTGCACCTTATATCCCATCTAAGGGCTGATTTATATCAGAAAATTACAAAAGTCCGGATTTTCCGGACTTTTGTTTTATTTCTCGAATTTATTGCAGAGTTCGTTAATTTGGTCAGTCAGGCGGGCTAAATCCTTGTTGGTTCTGCCTTCACTTCGTTTGATTAATCCTGTCAGACGTTCCAGAGCCGCAAGCAGACGGTGATATACTGTATTTGCTTTGCCGGTTTTCGGCTTGGCGACAGGTTTCGGAACGGCTTCCAGCAGAATTTCATCTGTAATCGGGTCGAATTCCGTACCGCTGTAGGGCGCATAGGCATTTAATTTCAAATCATTTTTCAGATGTGTGACGAAATGTTCCATAACCTCGCTTTCACCGTGAATGACGAATACGCGCTTCGGATTCTGAATATGTGAAATCCATGTGGTAAGACCGTCTACATCCGCATGACCGCTGATGCCCGGAAGCTGTTTAATCTGTGCAGCAACAGTAACAGTTTCACCGAACAGTTTCACCGAAGATGCGCCTTCTGCTAATGAACGCCCTAACGTTCCGTATGCCTGATAACCAACAAATAAGATAGTATTCTGTGCCTGCCAGAGATTATGCTTCAGATGATGCTTGATTCTTCCGGCTTCACACATGCCTGATGCAGAAATAATAATTTTTCTGCGCTTATCGAAATTGATGGCTCTGGATTCTTCCGGAGTCGTCGCAAGAATTAAATCCGGAAATGTCAGCGGATTAATGCCTTGATTTACATAACTGAGGGCTTCTTCATCATAACAGCTTTTCTGATTCTTCATGAAAATGCTGGTAGCTTCGATAGCAAGCGGACTGTCCATAAATACAGGGAAATCCGGATAGTTTTTAATCAGTTTTCTTTCTTTTATCTGCCGGAGAAAGTATAATAATTCCTGCGTTCTGCCGACGGCAAATGACGGAATAATGACGCTTCCGCCTCTGTCGAATGTCTGCTGAATCACCTGTGCAAAGGCGGTGACATAATCTTTCGGGCGTTCATGTTTTCTGTCGCCGTAGGTGGATTCCATAACGACATAATCAGCATCGTCAATATACTGCGGGTTACGGATTAACGGCTGATTCAGGTTTCCGATATCGCCGGAAAAGACAAGTTTTCGAGTTTCGTTGCCTTCTGTCGCCCAGATTTCGATGCTTGCCGAGCCTAATAAATGTCCGGCATCAATGAAACGGACTTCTACACCGTCGCAGAGACGGAATTTTTCTTCATAAGGATGCGGACGGAGCTGGGAAATCGCCCCGACGGCATCTTCCATAGTATAGAGCGGAACATAAGGTTCTTCGCCTTTTCGTTCAGCTTTTCGGTTTCGCCATGAGGCTTCGAATTCCTGAATATGCGCACTGTCGCGGAGCATGATACTGCACAGGGAAACAGTGGCATCAGTGGTATGAATTTCGCCGTGGAATCCGCCGGCATACAGCAACGGAAGAAGCCCTGAATGGTCAATATGTGCATGAGTCAGTAATACATAATCAATCTTTCCGGGCGCACAGGGAATCTGCGCATTTTCGTAGACATCTCTGCCCTGCTCCATGCCGAAATCTACCAGAATCCGGAAATTATTGATTTCGAGATAAGTACAGCTTCCTGTTACTTCATGAGCTGCGCCGATAAACTGTATTTTCATAGAAAAGCCCCCTTTTCAGAGTTCAGAAATCGAATTCCGGAAGATGCTGATATGCTTCCGGGACAGTATTCCCTAATGAACGGATAAATTTTGAAATTTCATTCGGAAAGCGGAATTTGTTCAGATATGTAATAAAATCCTGTTCGGTATAGCAATAGATAATATATCCGCTGGAGTTATGACGGTATGGCTCTGCATCTGGGCTGGATTCCAGCCATTCGCCACAGAATTCCATACAATAGGCTTCGAGATTATCAGAAACGGCATCCGGCACGGAATACAGGAATTTTTCGTCTCCTGCACTTAAGATTACAGGTTTCATACTGACCTCCTTATGTGTTTATTTTCTATATTATATCATAAAATTCAAAAAAATGCAATAGATTTTATGCTGAATATACAAAAAATATTTTGCTGTTTACAAATTCCTGAAAATATGTTATGATTAAGATATTGATTTCAAGAAAGAGGGATTTATTTATGAATGAACAGGAATTTTTGAAAATAAAGAAACAGGCTCTGGAAAAGTGCTTTGCAGACATGAATCCTCAGCAGTCAGAGGCGATTACCACTGTAAAAGGCGCAGTTCTGGTGCTTGCCGGAGCAGGAAGCGGTAAAACTACTGTTATCGTGAACAGAATCGCCAATATGATGTTATTCGGCGATACCTTGAACACGCTCACACCTGTGCCGGATTCGGCAGATTTGCAGAAACTACAGGATTATATTCAGGGCAGAACTATGCTGAATCTGGGCGAATTGCAGAATCTGATTGGTGCAAAGCCTGTTATTCCATGGCAGATTCTGGCGATTACGTTCACAAACAAGGCCGCCGGAGAACTGAAAGAACGCCTTGCCAAAACACTCGGCGAACAGGCACAGAATATTCATGCATCTACATTTCATTCTGCCTGTGTCAGAATTCTGCGTACCTGTATTGACAGAATCGGCTACGGAAATAATTTTACTATCTATGATACAGATGACAGCATCAAAACCATGAAATCTTGTATGAAAGATTTGAAAATTTCAGAAAAGAATTTTCCTGTCAAGCAGGTGCTCGCCAATATCAGCACGGCAAAGGATGAGATGATTTCGCCGGAAGATTATGAATCTCAGTACGGCTCGGATTATAAACAGACTGTCATTGCAAAATTATATAAAAATTATCAGGACAGATTACAGTCGGCAAATGCGCTCGATTTTGATGACTTAATCTATCAGACTGTCCGGATTTTTGAGAAATATCCGGATGTGTTGGAAAAATATCAGAATAAATTCAGGTATATTCTTGTGGATGAATATCAGGATACCAATCATGCACAGTACAGGCTTGTCAGCCTTCTGGCACAGAAATACGGAAATCTCTGTGTTGTCGGCGATGATGACCAGAGTATCTACAGATTCCGGGGCGCGGATATCGAAAATATCCTGAGCTTTGAAGAACAGTTCCCGGACTGCAAGACTATCCGCCTTGAAGAAAATTACCGTTCAACACAGCATATTCTGAGTGCCGCCAACAGCGTAATTGCAAATAACAAAGCAAGAAAAAATAAAAAACTCTGGACTTCCGCTGGAGACGGCGAACCAGTTCACGAAGTCCGGGTCATGGACGAAAAGGCCGAAGGCCAATATGTTGCCGACCAGATTCAGAAAGCCGTCAGCGAAGGCAAAAATTATTCCGATTTTGTCGTGCTCTACCGTATGAATGCGCTTTCCAATAACATCGAAAAAGCCTTTATCCGGAATAAAATTCCGTATCGGATTTACGGAGGCATCCGCTTTCAGGACAGAAAAGAAATCAAAGATGTCATGGCATATCTGGCAGTATTGCAGAATCCGTTTGATTTGGTCAGATTTTCAAGAATCATCAACGTTCCGAAACGAGGAATAGGGGAATCAACAGCTTCCAATATTACACAGATTTCACAGGATTTGCATATCAGTCCGATAGAAGTCGTACGGAATTGCAGTCAGTTTCCGGCACTCGGCAGAAGAACTGCTCCGCTGACACAGTTCGCCTATCTGATACAGATGCTGGAACAGGCACTTGCTGACATGCCTCTTGAAGAATTTTTTGATTTCCTGCTTGAAAAAACAGGCTATCTTGATATGCTCAAGCTCGAAGACGAGGAAACCAGCAGGGAACGCATGGAAAATATCAAGGAATTCCGCTCGAATATTGTCGATTATGTCCGGAATACTGAAAATCCGGATTTGGAAGGCTTTCTTTCTGAAATGTCCCTCTATACAGATGCTGATAAAGAAATTTCTGAAAATGCCGTTTCTCTGATGACGATGCATTCCGCAAAGGGTCTGGAATTCGATACGGTTTTTGCAGTCGGCATGGAAAATAATATCTTTCCGAGTTATAAAAGCATGGAAAATCCTGAAGATTTGGAAGAAGAACGCCGTCTTGCCTATGTGACTATCACCAGAGCAAAGAGAAATCTTTATCTGGTTCATGCACGGGAACGGCTTGTGTTCGGGGATTACCGCCGTTATCCGGTTTCCCGGTTTGTGACGGAAATCGACAGCGAACATCTTGTTTCGGATGATAAAATTATCAAAAAGCCAGCCCCTGTGAAGAATACCCAGCCCAGAAAATCTCCCCTGAGAGAACAGATGGCGGTCATCAGTCAGGCAAAGAAGAATCCGCCCTCAAAGGGCAATCCGGATTTAAAGCTTGCTGTCGGTGACAGAATCCGTGATGCCAAATTCGGGGAGGGGACTGTGCTCAGAGCTGAATCCATGGGGAATGATTATCTTCTGGAAATTGCCTTTGATGATATCGGAACTAAAAAATTAATGGCACGTTACAGACAAATCAGCAAGATTTGAACACACAGTGACGGGGGTGTTGTGATGCATATGGATTTCTGAAATATCCTGAAAAAAACATTGACGAATGCCCCGGAATATGCTATAATAAAAAAGAATATGTAAAAATCAAGGGGATGGATTTATGAATGTTAAATTAATCGCACATACTGTCATGCCGGAAAAGGTGGTTGCTGCTGCTGCAAAGCTCTGCTATTCCGATACCGGGGCGATGGAACTGATGGACGGGCTTACTGACGAAAAAGCAGAAAGCTTTGTCGAAATGTTAAGTACTATCGGTCATGAAAGCCCGATTGAACATGCAAGCTTTACATTCGCAATTGAAGGTGTTTCCCGGTCGCTTCTGGCACAGATTACCCGCCACAGACTGGCGAGCTTTTCTGTCCAGAGTCAGAGATATGTCAAACTGACACATTTTGAATATATCACACCTCCGGAAATTGAAGCGGATGCAGAGGCTTTAAAACTCTATCAGCAGACAATGCACAACTGCGTGGAAGCCTACCGGAAATTAACTGAAATTCTGGAAGCAAGACATTATCAGGAATTTCTGAATCAGGGATGTCCCGAAAAAGAAGCCCGTCGCAAAGCAGAGAAAAAAGCTATCGAAGATGCAAGATTTGTACTCCCGAATGCCAGTGAAACCAAAATGGTCGTCACCATGAATGCAAGGGAACTTCTGCATTTCTTCAAATTGAGATGCTGTAACCGCGCACAGTGGGAAATCAGAGCACTCGCAAAAGCAATGCTGAAAGAAGTTTACCCGATATCTCCGGCACTGTTCGCAAAAGCAGGCCCTTCCTGCTGTTCCGGCGGATGTCCCGAAGGCAAAATGTCCTGCGGAAATATTTCCCAAGTCCGGGAGGAATACAACATGCTGAAATCCGGCTGGGAAGTCTGATTTCCTGTTTTTTCCAGATAAATTATCCGTATATTGCAAATAAAGAAAGGAAAGATATTCTCATGATTTATGTATTTTTAGCAAACGGTTTTGAAGAAATTGAAGCACTTTCTCCTGTGGATTTGCTCAGAAGAAGCGGAAAAGATGTGAAGCTTGTCGGTGTCGGCGGAAACGTGATTACCGGCTCTCACGGAATCGCTGTGCAGACAGATATCACAGAAGCAGAAATCACACTCGGAAAAGACCTTGAAATGATTGTCCTCCCCGGCGGTATGCCCGGAACACTAAATCTCGAAAAATCAGAAGCCGTACAGACTGCGATTGATTTCTGTGCTGAAAGAGAAATCTATATCGGGGCTATCTGTGCAGCACCTTCCATTCTGGGACATAAAGGCCTTCTGGACGGCAGAAAGGCTATCGCATATCCCGGATTTGAAACACAGCTCACTGGTGCGGAAATTTCAGAACATTCCGTAGAGCAGAGCGGTTTCATCATTACGGCGCAGGGCGCAGGTGCGGCACTGGCATTCGGCCTGAAACTCGCAGAAGTACTGACAAGTCCTGAAAAAGCACAGAAACTTGCAGATGCTGTCTGCTATCCGGAGCACTGACCATGAGCGCGGAAAAGAAACTTCTACGGCAGAAACTGCGTCTGCGGAGAAGTCAGGTTTCTTCAGAAATCAGAAAAGAAAAAGATAATCTGATTTTTCAGCATCTGATACAGGATGCTTCTGTGCAGAATGCAGATTTGCTTCTGGCCTATGCTTCCTGCGGTGATGAACCCGATACATGGCAGTTTATCCGCTGGGCTCTGGCACAGGGAAAAAAGCTTGCTCTGCCGAAATGCGGACAAAATCAGCAGATGAGATTTTTTATGATTCATCAGATTGAAGATTTACAGGCAGGCGCACACGATATTCTTGAACCAGTGACTTCTCAGAGAGCTGTCATCACTGAAAAATCCGTCTGCATTGTGCCGGGAGTTGCCTTTACCCGGAAAGGAGAGCGTCTCGGGCAGGGAGGCGGTTATTATGACAGATTTCTGAAAAAATATCCGGATTTATATACTGTTGCAATCGGATATGATTTCATGATAGAAGATTCTTTGCCCTGTGAAGCACATGACTTCCTGATGAAAAAAATAATTACTGATACAGAAATAACGGAGGTTGCACATGAAGTCTGAAAATGAAATGGAACTGACCGGCACACAGTCGGTATCAGAATCCGAATCAGAACCCAAAGCAGAAATCAGACATAAAAAAACAGCAGATACAAGCCATTCTGAAAAAAATCAGCCGAAAAAACATAAAAAGAAAAAAATCTCACAGAAAGAACGCAGACAGCGCAGTGCCAGAGTTTACGGCGTTCTGATTATGCTGACATTTGTATTTGTGATTTCTATTTCACTGGCTGTCGGTATTATCGAAGTCGGAAAAGATATGCTTGGCATTAACGGTTCACAGAGACTGGTGCTGTTCAATATTCCGGAAGGTGCAACAACTGCTGAAATCGCACAGGATTTGTATGAAGACGGCATTATCAGAATCCCGAAGGCATTTATTTATTTTTCAAAGCTCAGTAAAGATGATGTGAATTTTGTTGCCGGAAATCATGAAATCAGTGCTTCCATGGCATATGAAACCCTGATTGCGGAATTATCCAAAAGTATGGCGGACGATGATTCTCAGGCCGTTGTGGATGTCATGTTTCCGGAAGGTATCACACTCTATGATGCCGCTATGAAATTACAGGAAAACAACGTCTGCGAAGCTTCCAAATTCCTGTATTACTTCAACGCCGGAAATCTGGGATACGAATTTGAAGACCATCTCCCGGCAACTAACAGCACTCTGAAATTCTACCGGATGGAAGGCTACTGCTTCCCGGACACTTATACTTTCTATGAAGAAAGCGAGCCGGATGATGTCTGCCGTAAGATTTATATGAATTTCAATCTGAAAATTAAAGACGAATATTATGACAGAATGGAAGAACTCGGCATCTCTCTGGATGAAGTCATCACACTGGCATCTATTATTCAGAAAGAAGCTGCCCACGACGGCGATATGCCTATGATTTCTTCTGTATTCTGGAATCGTCTCAACAGCCCGGAATATTCCAAACTGCAATCTGATGTTACAACACTGTATGTAGAAAATGTCATCAAGCCGAATATCGAACTCGACAATCAGGCTATCTATGATGCGTATGATACCTATATCTGCAACGGACTTCCGGCAGGTGCGGTATGCAATCCCGGTATTGCGGCAATTGAAGCCGTTCTTTATCCGGCTGAATCGGATTATTACTATTTCTATGCCAATGTCGATACGGGTGAAACTTTCTTCGCCCGTACCCTCGAAGAACATAACGCTAATATCGAAATGGTAGAGCGTATCCGTCAGGGACTGCCCGCGGAAGAAGCTCCCGCTGAAGGTGAGGGAGGAGCAAACTAATGTCAGTTACTTATCATGAAATACTTGCTCCTGCCGGAGATATGGAACGTTTGCAGTCAGCTCTGGATTTCGGCGCAGATGCCGTCTATCTCGGAGGCACAATGTTCGGCATGAGAGCCGGTGCGCCGAATTTCAATGCGGAAAGTCTCTGTGATGCCGTAAAGCTTGCGCATGACAGAAATAAAAAAGTTTATCTGACGGTCAATACGCTTCCCCGAAACCCTGAACTTGCATTATTGCCCCAGTTCATTTCTGAAGCCGTCAATGCCGGAGTGGATGCCCTTATCATTGCAGATTTGGGTGTTCTCCAGACGGTCAGAAAGCTTGCACCGGATATGACTGTTCACATGTCGACGCAAACCGGAATTGTCAACTATGCCACGGCTAACGCGCTCTATCAGATGGGCGCGCGCCGTGTCGTGCTGGCAAGAGAACTTTCTCTTGATGAAATTGCCGAAATCCGGAAGCATATTCCTGATGATTTGGAAATTGAAGTGTTCGTTCACGGTGCAATGTGCGTTTCCTTTTCCGGAAGATGCCTGCTGTCAGCCTATTTCACTGACAGAGATGCCAACCGTGGCGCATGTGCCCAGCCATGCAGATGGAAATATTATCTTACAGAAGAAAAACGCCCGCATCTGCCCATGGAAATTCAGGAACATCCGGAGGGGACTTATATTCTCAATGCCCGTGACATGTGCATGATTGACCATATCGACAAGCTGGCACAAGCCGGAGTCACTTCTTTTAAGATTGAAGGCCGGGCAAAATCAGCTTATTATGTCTCTGTCGTCACGAATGCCTACAGAATGGCAATGGATTATTATTTGCAGAATCCGGATGATTATCATCTTCCGGAGTGGATTCATGACGAAGTATTCAAAGTCAGCCACAGAAGATACTGTACCGGATTCTTTTTTGGTCATCCGAATGCCTGTCAGTATTATGAAAACAGCGGATATATCAGTCAGTGTGATGTTGTCGGCATTATTGACAGATGCGAAAACGGTACGGCTTTTGCAACACAGAGAAACAGATTTTTTTCCGGCGATACGGTCGAGATTCTCGCACCCGGTCAGAAGCCTGTCACACTCAAACTGGATGAAATCTGCAACGCAGACGGCGAAAAAATCGAAACCGTCAATCATGCCATGATGCAATTTTCTTTTCCGTGTGAATACAGCTTCCCGAAAAACAGCTTAATCCGCCTGCCTGTGCAGAATCCCGTTCCGGAGGATAAGAATATTATATGAAAGTATTCAAAAATCAGAAAATCGGAACGGCCTGTATTTTATTCTATGTGATATTGTATCTCGTGTGGAGTCTGAAAGCTTTTATACTGAATCCGGTGTTAAGTCAGGTGATTGAAAAAGATTCTGCTTTATGGTATCTGGTATCTGATGGGATTATTAAAAATCTCTGCTGGACACTTCCGGCAGTGCTTCTTATCCGGAAATTTGATGATGATTTATTTATCAGAAAACAGGAATTATTTCAGTTTCCAAAGGAATGGAAAGAATATCTTCCGGTATTCGGCTATGAAATCGTATACTGCATATTGTATTCGGTCATTTCTCATCACGGATTCTATTTCAATTCTGACGGATTGACAGAATGTCTTGCATATGTCTTTGTCGGCATTACAGAAGAATTCGTATTCAGAGCATTTCTGCTGAATGCGACTTTGACAGAACAAAATCAGAAATTTGCTGTAGGAATCAATGCTGTATTATTTTTATGTATTCACTTTCCGTCATGGATAATCCACGGGAATTTTATCGCTAATTTTGCGAGTTTCGGCTTTATTTCAATTATCCTGCTGAGTATCTTCTTCAGCTGGAGTATGCTGAAATTCCGCAGTATCTGGATTCCAGTCGGACTGCATATGCTGTGGGATGTTCTGGTCACGCTTCTGAATTAAATCAAAATCAGCCTGAAAACTGCTTTCAGGCTGATTCTTTATTGTGGTTATTCGGATTCTGTTTCGACTGCCTGACTGCCGAGATATTCCGCAGGATTCAGATAAATTTCCCCCTGTAAGACTTCAAAATGCAGATGGGTCGGCATAGCACTTTCAATATCGGCAGTGTCGCCCAGTGCCCCGATAACTGTGCCTTTTTCGACAGTATCACCGACACTGACAGATAATCCGCTGTTCAGACTGCAATATCTGCTGATAATGCCGTTCTGATGGTCGATTGTTACTGTTACACCCCAGAGAGCATCATTTTCGATATTTCTGACAAGTCCGGCATTCACGGCGCAGACAGTATCACCCAGCGTTCCGGCAATATCAATGCCGTTGTGTGTCTGCCAGATGCCTGTGGTTTTGGATTTGACCAGTTCGCCGTTGCTGAAATCCTCAATGATTTCGCCGTTCAGCGGAAAGCACGGAGGCTCGGCAGATGTCGGAATGATTGTTTCTGTTTCGGTTTC
>SVNI01000066.1 GCA_015066975.1 Ruminococcus sp.
TAAATCGTTTTTGTGCATTTTGTCAAATTCATTGTTGAAATGCTCATTTATAGCTTAAAGCTGAACTGTTTTGCATATTCCTGCACGGTAAAATTTTCATAGCCATAGATAATGCCGTTAAAATATTCCTTGGCAGTTTCTGCATTTGCGCCTGTGGAAAACGTGAATCCCATACCTGTAGAAGATATGGCAATTTCACAATCCGGATTCAGAATTGTAATGCCTTTCAGATTTTTGCAAAGTGCAAACGCAAAATAATCAATATTCTGTACATTTTCCGGGATGATAATTTTTTCAATTCCGGTGCTTTCAAACATGGCAAACGGAATTTCCGTCATATTTTCCGGAAGCGTGAGTATTTTCAGATTCGGACAATTGCCGAATACACATTTACCGAATTCTGTGACAGTTTCCGGAATGGTGATTTCTGTCAGATTTCCGCATCCAGTGAATGCGCCGTCTCCGATACGCTCTACAGAATCCGGAATCTGCACCGTACTGAATGCAGAACGCAAAAATGCTCTGTCTCCGACTGCCGTCACCGGCAGACCTTCGATTTCTTCCGGAATAATAACATTTTTCGCAAATTCTCCGTATCGGTAATCGTACTCTGTACTGTTCTAGTAGAGCAGATTGCTTTTTGCATAGCCAGTGATGATAATCTGATTATCCGAAACCTGATATGCAAAATCATTGTAATTCTTAGTTTCGGCTTCGGTAACTTCTTCCGCATGAACTGCAAAATCAGGATGATACACCGCTGGAACAATGCCTGCAAGCAATGCAGATGCAAGAAGAACTGCCATGATATTTCTTTTCATAAAAATCTCTCCTTTTATTATTGCATTTTATTTCAAGCTATGTTATGTCCCTGATAATGTCAAAAATATAAGCTGTAGTGATTCTGTTATTAATAGTATAGCACATAATTTTCATTTTTTCAAGCAGATTGGCTGAAAAAATTTTGTAATTATTCAAAATACGAAAACTTCCCCTGTGCAAAACAGGGGAGGTTTTCATAATTTTACTGATTTAAGAAATCCGCCATTGTAATCTGCACACGCGGATTTCCGTTTTCATCCGGGTCAAGCATCTTGACTTCCTGCATGGTGATGGGAGTATTCGGCGCAGAAACTGCACCATCACTGCCGAGTGAACGTGTTACGTTCAGGAAGTTATCAACAACTTCCATCCCCTGTGTGACTTCGCCGAATGCGGCATAATTCCCATCAAGGAAAGAGCAGTCTGTATAACAGATAAAGAACTGGCTGGAAGCACTGTCCGGGTCGGAACTTCTAGCCATGGAAACAACACCTCTCGTATGAGAAAGATTATTTTCCACGCCGTTGGATGCGAATTCGCCTTTAATTTTGTTCTCACTTCCGCCCATGCCTGTTCCCTGCGGGTCGCCGCCCTGTGCCATAAAATCATCCACGACTCTGTGGAAAGTCAGGCCGTTATAGAACCCTTCAGAAACTAAAGCTTCAAAATTTTCGCAGGTGATAGGCGCAACATCCGGATAAAGTGTGATAACAATAATATTCTCATCCGAAACAGATGCATCTGCACTAACAGTGTTATCATTAGCTTCTGCACCAGTATTGTTATCTGCTTCTGCGGCTGCCGAAACAGTTTCAGCATCACCGGAAGAACCAGTATTATTTGTATAAGCTGGTGAATTGCATCCGGTCAGCATTGCAAGGGCAAGTGTCATACAAATTAATAATTTTTTCTTCATGATTCAATTTACTCCTTTAGGAACAATTGGCACGTTTCAGCCATGCAAGTGCCACATCCAATGCTTCATAGAGATTATCACGCTCTGCATTCTGGACAGGCATAGAATTCATATCTGTAGACATCTGATAGAGCCGGATACTCTTGGAAACCTGAATATCTTGCTGTTTCTGGGAACTTTCCACTTTCAGATATACAACATAAGGGTCGCTCATATAGCCGAAATACATTTCGTTGCCCTTGCGGACGAGAGGGTAATTTTTATACATCATAATAAAAAACTCCTTTCTGTAGGACACGGCAGATAATTACTGCCATGTCATGGTAAATTCTTCGTCGGTATTGTCAAATATTTCTATATTGTGCAGAAGCGTATCCACACAGGAAGAACGGATTTTATAAGTCGGCGTTCCATTGACGGCAATCATAGCACTCAGACTGCCCATTTTATAGAATGAAACTGTATAATCTTCCTTGCCATCCTGTGATGTCAGATGTACATTCACATCCGGTTCGGAAGCTGGAAGTTCAGCATCCAGATATAATTCTTCGCCGTAGACATACAGGAGGAATTTATAGAACAGACGGAAACGTTCTGTATCGCAGGTTTCGCCGTTTTTGGTAACAGTATAGTCACTCTGTTCAGAGCCTTCGCCGATAAAATCAAGCTTCTGCGTTCCGGCAGTAATTTCAAGCTTGCCGATATCCCAGACATAGGTACTGAAGATATTCGCGGAGGTGATATCTCCCGGCTGTACTGTCGCCCAGACAGCTCTGGTTTCGGCAATGCCGTAGAGAATATCCACACCGTCGAGCACAGCATAATAAGCTGTTATTCCGGCTTCGGTAGTATAAGTATTACCGAGTTTCAGAACATAAGTATTACCGTCATCACAAGCCATTGTAACCGTACAGAACGGATTGTCAAGCCCTGCTGTCTGCAAATCTGTTTCGGAGGGATGAATCTGTGCAATTTCTGCCGCTGTAAGTCCGAACATGCCGTTTGTGATATCAGAAGACTTTTCCACATTCAGATAAGCGAACACTGGTTCGCGCAGGACATGTGTTGCCGCCGAACCGCCGACAGAATCATCTTCCGCAGTATCATAATCATATTCCATATAGATATCATAATCCAGATTCTGCCGTTCTATGCGGACAGATTCCACAATTGGATAATTTTCATCATCCGGCTCTTCCAGAATTGTACTGGAAAAGAAAAATTTCAGATTTTTCTGATAATTCGTCATCAAGGAAGTCTTGACAAGATATACATTGCCGTCCACGGCACAGTAAGTTTGTGAACTGTCCATGGGAGAGATACTGCCTACTGAAAAGCGAAAATCTGTACCGTCCTGATAATGCATCACGACTTCGGAAAGCGGTTCACTCAGGCCGTATTTTGACAAATCTGAAGGATTTTCTTCTACAAGCTGGTCAGCAGAAAGCGAACTTGCATTACTGACCAGTGTTGAGAGATAGCCTTTATCAAATGGAATATCTTCATAGCCTTCTATCGTATAGACAGCATCAGCGTCTTCTGTTTTAGCAGAAAGCTGATAGACTTTAAATACATCCTGATTGGAAATTTCAATTTCTTTCAAATTCTCTGCGGATTCATCATTCAGGAGAACCGCATTTTTCTCATCATCATCAAGTAATTCATTAGCAAGAGAGCTGACATCAATCGAGCTGGTATCTTCTTCGGAATTTTTATTCATGAGCAGTACAGCCACAAGTGCTCCGCCTAAAATCACAAGTGCTGCAACAGCGGCAATGAGCGTTTTCACATTTTTGGACAGCCTCTGTTTTGGCGGATTTTCAATCACAGGTGCAGGCGCATCTGCAAAGAAAGTATCCATACCAGCCTGAGATTCTTCTGTTTCTTTTTGTTCAGGAAATTCTTTCTCACTCATTTGTTTCTTCTCCTTATGAATACCAGAATGCCCACAGCAACAACTGCCGCCGGAATGGCGAAGATAAAGACATGAATTCCGTGCATTTCTGCTGTTGTAATGGTAATCGTCTCATTTGTGAGATTCTTGGATGCAATTACCAGACCGCTTCCCTTTCCTGTCATGTTGTTGACAGCTGTCATCAGATACTGCGCATTATTATAAGAAGCATCCTGCATCAGTGCCGAGTCACACAGCATAGCTGAACCAAGCACCATAATATTGCTTTCATAAGTGATATTGTTTTCGATATTTCTTCTGGATGAAATCGCCGCAACAATCTGAGAACCTGCCGGAGTTTTGTCAGCTTCTTCTGTATTTTTACCCATTTCGCTGAGATAAACAGAATCGGAAGTTTTTAGCAGAGCAGTTGTGATACCGCTTGTTTTGGAATCCCATAATAAATTAATTGCCCGGCACAAAGGAGCGGCAATCGGAAGCGAAGTATTCGGCAGACCTGCACTGTAGGTATCTTCCGCAATCGTGGCCACCGGAACGGAAACTGCTCCTGTGCTGATGGATAATGCTACCTGCTGGGCAGCACTTGCATCACTCTCCAGAGCCAGACTGTTCGTTACCTGAATTCCCCATGTTTCCAGAAATTCATCAAGATTTGGGGTGTTGGACTGTGTAAAGCTTGCAATATAAATCAAGTCTTTGCTGTAATTGCCGTCATTATACAGAAATGCCGAAAGCTTGTCAATACCGTTTGCTGTCAGGTCATTGACAGGTGCGGGCAGAAGAAGCATATCATATTTTTCAGTATCGAAATCCGTGGTATACAAATCAACTTCTTCGTAATTATAGCCGTTTTTATAGAGTGTACTTACCAGCGCACCGAGTGCGTTTCCGCTGAACTGCGAATTATAAACAGCTTCGCCATTTGCTGTTGAAATTATACCGATTGTCACCGGGTCAGCATCTGTAACATTCATCAGGGCAGAAGTCAGATTCTGTTCACCGGAAAAGCCTGTGATACAGTCTTCCAGTGTGCCCTGACCATAATAGTAATACTGCATGTACTTCTGCTGGTCATAATCGAATAAATTACCAATTTTGACAACTCTTAATTTCGATTCGTCAGAAGCATTGGAAACTACAATATCACCCTCTGTCAAAGATGCGGAATAATTCGCCTGATACTGATTGATAACATCCGGATTGGTAGACGGGTCAATATAGTTCAGATGAATCTTATCTGTATACTGTGTATATCTCTCCAAGATTTCAGATACCATCTTAAGCGATTCCCCGCTTGTCTGAAAATTCTTTTCCGCCATCAGCACAGTGAAATTTACATCCTGACTGAGTGTTTTCAGATAGCTGATGCTTTCTTCAGAAATCTCGAATTTAGCATCTTCTGTGAGGTCTAATTTCAGGGGATATTTTTCAACCAGTACGTTGACAAGCACATTCACCAGAATCACCACTGCTACGACAGCGCATGTAATAGCCGTCGCAATACTGCCGTATTTTAATTTCTTGCGCGTGGCGACACTTAATTTTTTCTTTTCTTTCTTTAGTGTTTCAGGGGTTTCTGATTCTGTTTCCTGATTTTTTTCTAAATCTGCCATAATTCCCTGCCTCCTTAACTCCAGCGTCTTTTCTCGAATACTCTGACTGTAAAGAAATTAAACAGCACAGCCGTACTGAGATAAAATAACACACTGGAAAGATTAAAAATACCGCATGTGAATTCATAATATCTTGTATAGAAAGACAGGTCGTATAACATACTCTGAATCCAGCCGATATTCACAAATGAAGCAATAACATCAATCAGGAATAACAATGCAAGGCATACGATACCGCCGACTGCCGCTACAACCTGATTTTCCGTCAGAGAAGACACAAACAGCCCAATCGCGATAAATGCCGCCCCAACCAGAAGCACAGCAAGATAATTCGCAAACAGCGTCAGCCATGCCACTGTGCCGAACAGGCTTAGTATCAGACCATAAATGAACACAATACTAACCGCAATCACAAACATAGTCAGTGCTGCAAAATACTTTCCGAGTACAATTCCGGTCAGCGATACTGGTGCGGTCAGAAGTCCCTGTTCAGTTCTCTGCTTTTTCTCCTCACTGAATAAGCGCATAGTCAGAATCGGAATCAGAAAAATACTGATAAAAAACAATGTTGAAAATACGCCGGATAAATTTGTCGAACCTACAGCGACATTATCCAGTGAAAAAAACAAGCCCGAAAAAACATAAAATACTGCCAGAAAAATATAAGCAATGCTCGACGAAAAAAATGCGCCGATTTCTCTGCGGTAAATAGCTCCCATTATTTTTCGTCTCCCTTCTGCTTCTGATTTAACTGGATATTTTCACCCATTGTGATTTTCAGGAAAATATCTTCCAGTGTCATTTCCATTGTTCTGAGTGTCAGAATATCCCAGTTATGTTCCCGCGTGATGCGGTTAATATCCCGGCGAATATCAATGCCGGGTTCTGCTTCGATTTCATATTCATAGATACCGGGTTCGCGTTCCATATCTGCACGGATATACTTAATGCCCGGCAAGGCTCTGACCGCCTGAAGAATTTCGGCACGTTCGCCGTCGATTCTTGCAATAATTCTATGGTCAGTCGTGACTTTATTTGATAAATTCGTGGCAGTATCATCCGCAGCGACTACACCGTGATTGATAATAATCACTCTGTCACAGACAGCCTGAATCTCACTCAGAATATGTGATGACAGAATTACAGTATGATTCTTCCCAAGTCTTTTAATCAGCGTTCTGATTTCAACCATCTGTTTCGGGTCAAGGCCAACTGTCGGTTCATCCAGAATCAAAACGGGCGGATTGCCGATTAATGCCTGTGCCAGTCCGACACGCTGTTTATACCCTTTTGACAGATTCTTAATAATTCTGTTCTCAACATCTGCAATCTTGCAGAGTGTGAGCACATCTTTCAGATGTGAACGTCTGGGAAGCTTGCATTTTTTCAAATCAAATACAAAATTCAGATACGAATGCACCGTCATATCTACATATAACGGCGGAATTTCCGGCAGATAGCCGATATAGGATTTTGCTTTCACGGGGTCTTCAAGAATATCCACACCGTTGATTAATGCCTGTCCGGATGTGGATGAAATATAACCGGTGAGCATATTCATTGTTGTGGACTTTCCTGCTCCGTTAGGCCCTAAAAATCCCAGAATTTCGCCGTCATTGACTGTAAAACTAATGTCATTGACGGCTTTTTTGTCACCATAATGTTTTGTCAGATTTCTGACTTCAATCATGAGGAATGCTCCTCTCCTTATTATTTCTAGAATCTACTATACTATAGCTATGTGTCAGTTATGTGACAGAAAACAGAAAATTCAGGATTGTAAATCTTTTGTCATTTGTTCTGTCAGTGCTTCGACAGAAGCGAATTTCATTTCCGGCCGGATAAATCTCATCAGTCTGACATGTACCTGTTTTCCGTACAAATTGCCGGAAAAATTCCTGATATACGTTTCCGCAAGAGGCAGGCCGTTATAATTGACAGTCGGCTTCATGCCGATATTGGTCAGAGATTTCAATTTTCTGCCGTCAGAAAGTTCTGTTTCAGAAGCATAAACACCGAATTTCGGGACAAGCTGATTTTCTCTGAACACCTGATTTATCGTCGGAAAGCCGATAGTTCTGCCAAGCTGTGCACCGTGAGTGACTTCCTGCCGTATTCGGTACGGTTCTCCCAGAAAGTCATTGGCTTTCTGAATTTCGCCGTTCTGCAATAACTTCCGGATTTTTGTAGAAGAAATTTTAATGCCGTCTTTCAGAATATCCTCAATCACATGCACCCGGAAGCCGAATTCTTTTCCGAACTGTTCCAGATGATGCACATCACAGGAAGCACGTTCTCCGAAACGGAAATTCTTTCCACAGCAGACATCAACAGCATTCATACCATGATGCAGAATTTCTTCTGCAAAGGCTCTGCCGTTCATGTGCTGTACTTCGGCAAATGCCGGCGCGTAAAATTCCTGAATTCCGCATTCTTTGATGATTTCACAGCGCACCTCAAACGGGTAGAGATACTGTGCGCCTTTTTTAGAAATAGCATCTTCGTTACGGAATGTGAATACACAGGGTAATTTTTCCAGATGCAGAACAGCATCCAGCACGGCTCTGTGTCCGAGATGCACACCATCAAACGCACCAAGTGCAACGGCTGTCGGCGACCGGAACATCTGCTTCATGAATTCACCTCTTTCGGTTCACAGAGATTGCGTTCAATTTTGAGTAAATCGTTTTCAGAATCGACAATCGCCGTTCCAAGAAAACCGTCCGGCATTCCGTAAACGGCATATCTGACAGCATCTTCTGCAATCTGTTTTTTCAACTGAGACAAGCCTAATTTCACACCATTCCGATAATGAACTGTCTGTTTCTGATTCAGATGAATTTCCGGCAGACTGGAAAATGCTTTTTCAATCGGAATCAAAAGTTTTTCCGGCTTGCCTTCATCAGCGACTTTCTGAACTTCTTGGAGGGTATGGCAGTTTTCCAGAGTAAAACCGCTTGCACAGCATCTTCTTAAGCCTGTCATAACAGCACCGCACCCAAGGGCCTGACCCATATCATGAATCAGCGTCCTGACATACGTGCCTTTTCCGCAGTGAATTTCAAGTTTTCCTGTTCCCGTTTCCGGGTGGAATACGGGACAATAAACAATTTTAACCAAAACGGGGCGGGGCTGACGTTCGATTTCTTTTCCTTCCCTTGCGAGTTCGTAGAGACGTTTTCCGCCTACCGAAACCGCCGAATACATAGGCGGAATCTGCATTATCTGACCGCTTGGAACAGCTTTCAGCACATCTTCTCTGGTAATGCCGGAAAAATCGTATGTTTCCAGAATCGTTCCGGTGCTGTCCTGCGTGTTGCTGACCTGACCGAGCTGAAATTCTGCTTCATAAATTTTATCTTCATCCGGCAGAATTCCGCAGGCTTTCGTGGCATAGCCGACGAACACCGGCAGAACACCAGTCGCCATCGGGTCGAGCGTTCCGGCATGACCCAGACGGCGCATTTTCAGAATGCCTCTTAATTTGGCAATAACATCAAAAGATGTGAATCCTGCCGGCTTATCGATACAGAGAATCCCGTTCATGATGCAAGTGCCTCTTCCACGGCATTCAGGAGAGTTTCGCGGATTTGTTCAGGTGTTCCCTGCAATCTGCATCCGGCTGCACGGATATGGCCGCCACCACCGAATTTTGCACAGATATCCGAAACATTCACCCTGTCCGTCGACCGGAGTGAAATTCTGTACCAATCATCATCCTGTTCCCGAATGGTAATGCCGACTTCTACGCCGTCCGGCTGGAGGGGCAGACTGGTCAGCCCTTCGGTATCTTTCGGATTGATATGATTTTCCTCGCAGATAGCTTTTGTTTCCCATATCAGGGTACATCTGCCGTCAAGATGATATTCCATCCGACTGAGCATAATCATTTCCGCCCGGATTCTGGAAGGACTTTTGACATCAAACATTGCCCGGTTAATTAAATCATATCTGATTTCGGGGAATTCACGCATCAGTTCAGCGGCGAACAGGTGGGTATCTGCTCCGGTACAGCTAAACTTGAAACAGCCTGTGTCTGTTGCCATGCCTGTATAGATACACTTTGCAATCTGAGGGGTAAATTTCACCCCAAGTTCGCGATAAATTTTATACAGTACTTCACATGCCGAAGAAGCATCTGGCTCTACATGAAGATTTTCTGCATAATGATTATTGGAAATATGATGGTCAATACAAAGCTGTACTTTTCCTGCATAGGTTTCTTCCAGCGTACCGAAACGGGTTTCGTCCGCGCAGTCAACAGAAATAATATACTTTGCCGGAAATTCTTCTTCTGGTTCTTCCGGAAGCAGAAAATGAAACCGTTCCGGAATCGGGTCAGCGCAAATTACTTTAGAACGCTTTCCCAGCAGTTTCAGCACTGCCTGAAGTGAATATCCTGAACCGATACAGTCACCGTCCGGATTCATATGAATCAGAATATAGGCATCTTCGCACTCTTTGAGCCATCCGGCAGCAGCCGGAATATCAATCAGATTCGCCATCTGCATCCTCCTCTGTCTGTTCTATCTGGCTGAGTTTTCTTGTGACTTCCGCACCTCTGGCGATAGAGTCATCTGCAATAAAAGTCAGTTCCGGACTTTTGCGCATTTTGAGCCGTGCGAACAGTTCGCGCCGGATAAATCCGGCGGCACTGCGCAGGCCTTTCACAGACTGTTTGGTATCTTCCATACCGAGCAAACTGGATACATACACTTTGCAGTGTGAGCCGTCCCCGGCAAGTTCCACACGGACAACAGAAATCATACTGCTGACACGGGGGTCTTTCACCTGCCGGAAAATATCAGTCAGTTCTCGGTGAATATCTTCGGACATACGGCTGTTTTTAAAACTTGGCATCAGGACTCTTCCTTTCCGTCTGTACCATCAGCAGTTTGATTTTCTTCTTCTGCATCTGATTCAGACTCTGTTATGACATAATCAGAATTGCCGGACTCAAAGAAAGTCTCCCCTTTAATTGCTTCTTCAAGCTGTTCATTTGTCTGTTCATAAATCAGCATTTCCTCGGCAGGAATCGGCACAGTCACGTCTGCGAGTTCGTCAGGTTCTTCTGGTTCTTCCGGCATTTCCACAGCGGAGCACTGTCCGAGCAGGATTCTTTTGACAGACTCAAAGAAGAAAACATCCACAGGACCGAATTCTTCCCATGCAAGTGCTTCGTCGCAGTACTGAAGCATATCTTTTGTGCTCATTCTTGTATATTCCATGATTGATAGTTCCCCCTTCATGGTTATGGGTTATTCTGGCTGGTATTCCTCCATAATATAGGCTTCAAAAATATCGCCTGATTTGATATCATTGAATTTTTCGAGACTGATGCCGCATTCGTAACCGCTGGCCACTTCCTTGACAGCATCTTTAAATCTTTGCAGTCCGGCGATATGGTCATCTGCAATGATAATACCGTCGCGGACAATTCTGATTTGGCACTGTCTTGTGAGCTTGCCTTCAAGGACATAGCTTCCGGCAACCGTGCCGACACTGGAAATCTTGAATACTTCGCGAACTTCTGCCTTGCCGAGAATGACTTCACGGAATTTCGGGGCAAGCATCCCTTTCATAGCGGTTGAGATTTCTTCAATAGCATCATAGATGATTCTGTAAAGGCGAATATCCACACCGTCTCTGGCAGCACTTTCTGCTGCACCGTTATCAGGACGAACGTTGAAGCCTACGATAATTGCATTGGATGCATTTGCCAGCATGACATCGCTTTCCTTGACTGCGCCGACTGCACTATGAATGACTCTGACACGAACTTCATCATTGGAGAGTTTTTCAAGAGAAGTCTTGACTGCTTCGGCACTGCCCTGCACGTCAGCCTTGACAATAATCGGGAGTTCTTTGGTTTCGCCTTCTTCAATCTGACTGAACAGATTATCCAGTGTAAGTTTATGGCTGGAATTCTGGAACAGTGCTTCTTTGGCCTCATGCTTTCTCTGTTCGACAAGTTCCTTGGCAAGACGTTCATCTTCTACCGCGTCGAAAATATCACCTGCACTGGGAACTTCATCAAGGCCTGTAATTTCAACAGGAACAGAAGGGCCTGCTTCTTTTACGACAGAGCCTTTATAATTTGTCATGACACGGACTTTTCCGACAGAAGTACCGGCAATGATGATATCACCTGTATGCAGTGTACCTTTCTGTACCAGCAGAGTTGCGATAGGTCCTCTGCCCTTGTCGAGTCTTGCTTCGATAACAGTACCCTTTGCGAGTCTGTCGGGATTAGCCGTCAGTTCCTTGACCTCGGAAACGAGCAGGATATTTTCAAGCAAATCTTCAATGCCTTCGCCTGTCTTTGCGGAAACCGGGATACAGATAGTATCACCGCCCCATTCTTCGCAAACAAGGCCATATTCTGTCAGTTGCTGAAGCACTCTGTCCGGATTGGCTGCTTCCTTGTCCATTTTATTGATGGCGACAATAACAGAAACTCCGGCAGCCTTTGCGTGATTGATAGACTCTACGGTCTGGGGCATGATGCCGTCATCTGCGGCAACAACCAGAACAGCAATGTCAGTAATATTCGCACCTCTGGCACGCATGGAAGTGAATGCTTCATGTCCGGGCGTGTCTAAGAATGTAATCACCTGACCGTTATGCTTCACCTGATAAG
>SVNI01000067.1 GCA_015066975.1 Ruminococcus sp.
TTCCGGTCTGGATGAAAAAGGTCAGGTGCGGGGTGCTTTCGTATATCATGCCGGAACAAAATTTACAGATGAAAAATTCCTCACTGCCGGCGGCCGTGTTCTCGGTGTGACAGCAACTGCTGATACTCTCGAAAATGCTCTGAAACAAGCTTATCAGAGTGCGGAAGCTATCAGTTTTGAAAAAATGCATTATCGTCATGATATCGGCAAGCGCGCTTTGCAGGCGAAACAGGGGTGATGCTCCATGCATCCGAAACTGAAACAGTGCTTTATCTGCGGACAGTATGCAAATATCTTCTTTCTGCTGTTTGCTCTGTTTGCGTGGGTGTATTACTGGTCAATCAACCGGCATGATTTGGAAATTGTTCCGCTGGAAATCGCCGCTTATACAGTCGAAACAGGCGGATTTGTCTTCATGCTGTTTTCACTGATTCATTTTCATAAAATCGTCAGACACAGGTATATCATGAAAATCGCTATGCTGATTTATCTGATAACAGAAGTTGTTATCATGATTCTGGATTTCAATGCAGATAAGCTGGAGTTTTATAATTCGGCATCTATTGCACTGAATCTGTCACATTCGATTTTTTCAGCGGTTATCTGTTTTACGTATCTGTCGCTTGACCCGAAAAATAAAGCCCTGGAAATTGCAATTTTTGTGGCAGAAGTGATTATTCTGTCCGGTATGTTCGGGGTCATTTTCGGAATGCATGTGTATGTATCGCTGTTTGCGAATGCAATTGCTTATGTGGTGTTTTTCTCCATTATGAGATTTTTGTTATCACAGGAGCGTATCATGATTGACTGCCACGGCGACAGAGCCAAGGAATATAAATATAAAAGTTCTTTCTTTGATGAATAATGAATTCTCTGCCCCAATGCAACGCAAAGGGGCAGAATTTCGGAAACGGGGGATTTTTCATGAATGAACGGCTGGAATATCTGCGGTCAAAAACCGCAAAATTAACCAATTCGCCGGGGGTCTATCTGATGAAGAATAAACAGAATCAGATTATCTATATCGGAAAAGCAAAGAATCTGCACAGACGCGTGAGCAGTTACTTCCGGAAAGATGCAAATCATCTGCCGAAAGTGGAAAAAATGGTTTCCCATGTCTGGGATTATGATTTTATCGTGACGGGTTCAGAATATGAAGCACTTCTGCTGGAATGCAGTCTGATTAAACAGCATCAGCCACATTATAATATTTTGCTGAAAGATGATAAAGGCTATTGCTATATCAGGATTTCAGATGAGCCGTATCCGAGAATCACTGTCGAAAAGCAAAAAACATCCAATGGGACATATATCGGGACGTATACCAGCAGTTTCACGGCGAAAACCGCTGTGGAAGAAGTCAATATTGTATTCGGACTGCCGACCTGTCATAAAAAATTTCCGCAGAATTTCGGAAAAGGCAGACCCTGTCTGAATTATCATATCAAACGCTGTGCAGGCATCTGTCAGGGAAAGATTTCACAGGAAGCCTATCAGGAGCGTATCCGGCAAGCTGTCCAATATCTGAAAAACGGCAGTCAGGATTCCGTCAGAAGAATGCAGGAAGAAATGCAGAAAGCTTCTGAAAATCTGGAATTCGAGAAAGCTGCCCTGCTTCGCGACAGAATCCGCGCGATTGAAAAAGCTTCCGATTCCCAGAAGATTTTAGACAACGAATTCCGGAATGCTGATATTATCGCCCTTGCCGACAATCAGGACAGAATCTGCATTTCCGTGCTGATTTACCGGAACGGCAGACTTTCTGACAAAATCAATTATGAAATCACCGAACAGGCCGAGGATTCTGTTCTGGAAGCCTTTGTGTTGAGATTCTATCAGGACAGAACCGATTTTCCGGAGAAAATTCTGCTTGAAGAAGAACTTTCTGAAATGGAACTTACACGAAAGATGCTTTCTGAACAGGCAGGGCATAAAATCAAGCTTTATGTTCCGAAAAAAGGCGGGGGACTGGAACTGCTCCGAATGGCAAAACAGAATGCTGTGGAATCCCTTGCTGTTCAGGAAAACCGCACCGGAAAAGAACTGCTCGCCGTCGAATCACTCGGAAAAATGCTCGGCCTGAAAAAAATTCCGAAATATATCGAATCTTATGATATTTCTAATTTAGCGTCGGAATCCATGGTCGCCGGAATGATTGTGTTCGAGAATGGCAGACCGCTTAAGAAAGCTTATAAAAGATTCAGCATGAAAGAAAATCAAAATCAGAATGACTATGCCTGTATGCAGGAAGTTATCCGGCGGAGACTGTCACATCTGCATGATGATTCCGATGAATATTTTTCCCGTGTGCCGGATTTGATTCTGCTCGACGGCGGAAAAGGGCATGTCAATGCGGTTTCGCCCGTGATTGAAGAACTCTGTCCGGAAACTGCACTGTTCGGCATGGTGAAGGATTCCAAGCACCGCACCAGAGCTATTGCGACAGGCGACAGGGAAATTCAGATTTCCGGAGAAGCGTTTCAGCTTCTCACCAGAATTCAGGACGAAGTGCATCGGTATTCCGTAGCATATATGCAGCAGAAGCATAAAAAATACAGTTTTGCTTCTGATTTGCTTCAGGTGCAGGGTATCGGAGAAAAGACAGTTCAAAAACTGCTTCTGTATTTCAAGACCAGAGATGCCCTCTGGAATGCAAGTATTCCGGAATTGCAGAAAGCCGGAATTTCCCAGAAAACAGCTAAAAATTTATATTTCTATCTGCATGGGGAAAGCAGTCAGGAATCTTCATGCTGATTGCTATTTTATCAGAATAAGAATAACGAGGTGTTTTGATTTATGAGAGTTATCACAGGAAAAGCAAGAGGCATCCGCCTCAAAACCTTAGAGGGTCTGGATGTCCGTCCGACCACTGACAGAGTCAAAGAAGGCATGTTTTCAGCAATTCAGTTTGAAATTTCCGGCGCAAGGGTGCTGGATTTGTTCGCCGGAAGCGGTCAGCTGGGCATCGAAGCCCTCAGCCGTGGCGCGAAACAGTCCGTATTCGTTGACCAGTCCGCCGAATCTCTGAACATCGTCAAGGAAAATCTCAAGAAAACCAGCCTGATTGATTTTGCCGAAGTGCATCAGAAATCTGCTGAACAGTATATCCGGCTCTGTCCGGATGAAAGCTTTGATTTGATTTTCTTAGACCCGCCTTACAGAAATCAGATTCTTGAAAAAATTCTTCCGGAAATCAGCCGGATTCTGAGACCCGGCGGAAAAATTATCGCCGAACATGAAATAAATTGCAATCTTCCCGAAGAAATTTCCAATTTGCTATTGCAAAAAAATTACTTTTATGGTAAAATAACAGTATCAGTATTTTCTAAAAAAATAAATACAGCAGAGGAGATTGAACCATGAGAAGAATTGCCGTTTGTCCCGGCAGTTTCGACCCCGTGACACTGGGACATCTGGATATTATTACAAGAGCTTCCACGCTGTTCGATAAGGTCATTGTGCTGATTTCGACCAACGCGACCAAAAAACAGGCAAGCTTTACCGCAACTGAACGCATGATGATGATTGCAGATGCTACTGCGCATCTGGATAATGTCGTGATTGATATCCTCGACGGTCTGCTTGTCGATTATGTCAAGCGCGTACAGGCCGTCGCCATTGTGAAAGGCCTTCGTGCTGTCAGCGATTTTGAATATGAATTCCAGATGGCACTGACAAATAAAGTGCTTTATTCCGGCGCGGAAACTGTCTTTCTGACAACCAGTCAGGAAAATATGTATCTCAGCTCCAGTGTGGTGAAGCAGATTGCCTATTTCGGAGGGGATATCAGTCCTTTCGTTCCGGCATGTATTCAGGAAGCCATTCAGAAAAGATTAACCCAGCAAGGAGAGGATATTTCATGAGTATTGAAGAAATTCTTGACGATATGGACGAACTGCTTGACAAAGCAGGTACTGTGCCGTTTGCACAGCATAAATCAGTTATCGACGGCGAACGCCTCCGCGAACTTATCAATGATGCAAGACTTAATGTTCCGCAGGAGGTCAAACATGCCAAGATGGTAGAGTTCGACCGTGACAGAATCATCAAGGAAGCTGAAGCCAAGGCAGAAAAAATTGTCCGTGAAGCTGAAGAACGCGCCAAAGCAATTGTCGAAGAAGAAGCTATCGTCAAGGAAGCCAAAAAACGCGCCCTCGAAGCTGTCACGAAAGCAAAAAACGAATCGGATGCTATTCGTGATGCTACGGATGATTATGTCAAGGGACGCTTTCAGGAAGTGGAAGCTTATTTTAATCAGGCATTGCAGGATGTACAGGGACGAAAAGCAAAGTTTGAACAGCTCACAAAGAAAAAAACAGAGAATAAAAAGAATAAAAAATAATTTTTTAAAGTTTGTTCATAATCAGTTCATAATTTTATGCTAGAATATTAAAAGATAGAAATCAATGACAGCGCAAAGGAGCGTGTTCCCATAACGGGAGGATACTCTTTTGCGCTGTTTGCTTTTTTTAGAATCAGGAGGATTTTTATGGATAATATCGACCAGAAATTAATTGCTATCTTACAGCAGAATGCAAGAATGCCCCTGAAAGCCATTGCATCACAGGTGTTTCTGTCCGCGCCGGCAGTTTCTGCCAGAATTGAGAAACTCGAAGCACAGAAACTGATTCAGGGCTATCATGCTGAAATCGACCAGCAAAAACTGGGGTATCATATCACGGCGTTTATCAGTCTGGAACTGAGCGCACGGCAGAAGCCCGAATTCTATCCGTTTATCGCAGAATGTCCCAACGTGCTGGAATGCAACTGCGTGACGGGAAATTATTCCATGCTGATTAAAGTCGCATTCCACAGCACACAGGAGCTTGACCAGTTTATCGGGCAGTTACAGCATTTCGGGAACACTTCGACACAGATAGTGTTTTCGACACCTGTACCGCACCGGGATGTAGTCATTGCACCGGAAGAAGACTGATTTTATTTTAGTTTTCTTTTAGTGCCTGCAAGCGGAGAATTCTGCATAGCCTCGCGTTCGGCAGTTTCGCCCAGATGCGTGTAAATTTGTGTCGTGGCAATACTCTCATGACCAAGAATAGATTTTAGAGTGAGAATATCCGTTCCGCCCTGCTGATACATCAGAGTAGCCGCCGTATGTCTTAATTTATGCGTAGAAAGCCCCCGTCCGGCAAGTCCGGCTTCTTTCAGGGAATCTTCTACAATCTGCTGAACCCGTCTCCGGCTGATGCGCTTCTTCTGATTGCTCAGGAACAGTGCTGGGTCAGATGTATCAATTTCACGGCGAAATGCAAGATATTCTTCCAGTGCTGTCATACAGGCAGAATTCAGATAAATTATCCGTTCTTTACTGCCTTTGCCCATGATGCGCATTTTCTCCTCCAGCATGTCCAGCGAGGAAAGATTCAAAGCGACAAGCTCTCCTAACCGGAGTCCGCAGTTCAGGAACAGTGTCAGAATGCAGTAATCCCGTATTTCAGCAGGACTTTCAGAATCCGCTTTCGTTTCGAGTAAATCCATGCTTTCATTAAGATTCAGATACTTCGGAAGCGGATTCCGCGGACTGGAAATTTCCAGATTCTCCGTCGGGTTATGGTCGAGCAGTTTCGCCTGTGTCGTCAGATAGTGAAAGAAACTCCGCAGGGAAGAACCTTTCCGGCATCTGATTTTGCCCTTGTTGGCACACACACTTGACAGAAAATTATAATATTTGTAAATATCTTTCAGGGTAATCTGCCTGATTTCATCTATGGTCATATCCTGAATTTCGGCTTCGAGCATCATATCTGCTGTGATACGGGCATTTCCGGCCTTATCGAGTGCATAGAATCTCAGAAACTGCCGTACATCCTGATAATAGCCCATCACAGTACTGTCGGCAAGGCCTTTCACAACGGACAGATGCGTAATATATTCATTCAGGAAATCGGGATTTTCATCATATTGAATGTTCATGTTATTGCTCCTGTTCTGATAAATTTCATAATTTTATTATAGCACAATTCCGGAAAAACAGCAAGCTTTTCCGGAAATTTTATTTGACAAATCGGACAGAATATGCTATAATGATAACTGCATGACTGGAGGAATGTTATGAGAAAATTTTTGCTTTTTACGCTTGCCGGATGCGCTCTGTTTCTGACGGCCTGTCAGCAGACGGTTCAGAATTCTGCACCGGAAAGCATGATTGAAACGATTGCAGAACCATCCGCAGAAGAAAACGTTTCGGAAACTCTGCCCGTCACGGAAACTGTTGCTGTTCCGGAAACAGAAACCTTTCCGGAAGCAGTTCCAGCCGAGCCGTCCAATCCGGCCGATATTATCGGCATCTGGAAAAGTGATACCGGTTACAGATGGTTTCAGGAGAACGGCGGTTATGTCGTGATGATGTATCAGGGAACATTTCCAGATGATATCCCGATTGAAGTGAATGAAACTTCTGTAGTTCTCACGATTGACGGAACTCCTCTGACACTGACACAGACCGGAACACATGTATTTGATACGATTGATGGCTTATACAATGCCGAAGGACAGAATTATCAGGTATTTATTACCGGAAATCTGGTATATTTCTATTATGATACTGGTGCTTTTTATCAGTATGACGGAGAAAAACTGCTTCTTCCGCCCGGAGACAGCACGGTTGTCTGTACCGTTTCCGGCGATACGGCGCAGATTTCAGGCGAAACTTTTACCAGAACACATGAACTTGACGATTTTTTATTGAACTGAATCAGGAGGAATCAAAATGGAATACTGGGATATTTACGATAAAGACCGGAATCTCACCGGCAGAACCATGCAGAGAAATGATTTTACCATGAAAGATGGCGATTATCATCTGACTGTTTTAGGGGTTATCTGCCGTCCGGACGGGAAATTCTTAATCACACAGAGAGCCCTTGACAAGCACTGGGCTCCCGGCTGGTGGGAAGTTTCCGGGGGCGGTGTCATGGCCGGAGAAACTTCCGAACATGCCGTTATCCGTGAACTGCTTGAAGAAACCGGACTGGATGTCTCGAATGCCGAGGGCGGTTATCAGTTCAGCTATCACAGAGAATCCCCCGGAGATAATTATTTTGTCGATATTTATAAATTTATTCTGGATTTTGATGAAAGTCAGGTCACACCTCAGCTTGCCGAAATGCAGGGCTATATGCTCGCGGATAAGGCGCAGATTGAAGAATTCGCCAAACAGGGAATTTTCCTGCATTATGACAGCATCAAGCAGGTTTTTGAATCATGACTCGCAGGATAGAAGAAATTCAGAGCAGATTAGGCTTATTCCTGATAGAAATCATGCCTGTTGCGTGGAACAGAATCTGTCTGTATGCGGAATGTAAAGAAGGTCATACCAGTTTCTGGGGCTGTTTTCAGGAGTGTAAAACAGATTTGATTGTGACTTCTGAATTTTTCTATCAAAGATATAAAAATTATCTTTATACGGAACATGAAGTACAGCATCAAATTTCCGAATTTCTGTTTGATTTATATCAGGCATATCTTGATGAATACGGTCAGGACAAAATCTGGCAGACAATGACATATGTCATCGAACAGGATAAAAAATTTCGGATAGATTTCGGCTATGATGCGCCGGATACCAGCCTGAACGGAATCCTCAAAACCAGAAAAAATATAGCCCGGCAGTGTTTCGGAACAGATTATGCATATACAGAAGAAAAATATCCGTATTAATTCAAAAATGGCTTGACAAAATCCGAAAAATATGCTATACTAATATCTGGAAAATAAAATATCGCATTGGGGAGCTTGCAAAGGCTGAGAGGAAGTATGGCTTCGACCCTTAAAACCTGTACAGATAATGCTGTCGTAGGGAAATGTATCAGAATTTTTATGTCGTTGTGACGTGAAATTCCTCTTTGGCTTTGCACTTCCGCAAATTCAAGGAGGAATTTTTTTATGTCACAGCATGACAAAATTGTCAGACTCACCGCCAGCGGAATCATGATAGCACTTTCCACAGTACTCAGCATGATAAAGCTGATACCCATGCCACAGGGCGGTGCACTGACCCCGTGCAGTATGCTTCCTGTATGTATGATTTCGATTATCTACGGGGTAAAATGGGGACTCGGAACAGGGTTCGCCTATTCGCTGGTACAGCTTGCAATTGATTTTTCAGCCGCACTGAGCTGGGGAATTTCGGCAAAAGCATTGGCCGTCAGCTTCGCATGTGATTATATTATCGCCTTTACGGTACTCGGACTTGCCGGACTGTTCCGGAATCAGCCGAAATGGGGCATCGGGGTCGGCATTACGATAGTATTTCTGCTGAAATACGCATCACATGTATTTTCGGGTGCGGTAGCGTTCGGGCAGTTCATGCCGGAAGAATTCAGCAATGTCTGGATTTATTCTCTGGCTTATAATACCTACATGCTTCCGGAACTGATTCCGACAATTATTATTGCATATTTCCTCTGCAAAGTGCCGTCTCTGTCGAGACTTAAAACTGCATGATATAGCGCAGGCCGTTCTGAAAACTGATTCAGGACGGCTTGCATTTTTTGTTCTGATATGCTATAATAAAAGCAAATATTATTTTCAGGAGGCTGTTTCTTATGCATGGACATGAACAGGAAAGATTATATTCAAAATTACAGGAAATTGTTTCGGAAGCAAAACAGATGGTATTCTTTGGCGGAGCAGGGGTATCTACTGAAAGCGGAATTCCGGATTTCCGGAGCGTTGACGGGCTTTACAGTCAGAAGTATCATAATATCATGCCGGAAGAAATCATCAGTCACAGTTATTTTGTACGGCATACTGTTGAATTTTACGAATTCTACAGAGATAAAATGCTCTGTCTGAATGCAAAGCCGAATGCTTCGCATAAAAAGCTTGCTGAATGGGAACAGAGAGGTATTTTATCCGCCGTTGTCACGCAGAATATTGACGGTCTGCATCAGATGGCCGGCAGTCAGAATGTTTATGAACTGCACGGAAGCGTTCATAGGAATTACTGTCAGAAATGCGGAAAGTTCTTTGATGCGAAATATATTCTGGAATCTTCCGGCATTCCGGAATGCGACTGCGGAGGGATTGTCAAGCCGGATGTCGTTCTGTATGAAGAAGGGCTGGACAATGAAGTGATTGAAAAAGCAGTGGATGCTATCCGGAAAGCAGATGTCCTCATAGTCGGGGGCACTTCGCTGAATGTGTATCCGGCAGCCGGATTTCTGCGTTATTTCCACGGAAAGCATCTGATTATCATCAATCGGGATGCGACCCCGGCAGACAGCATGGCAGAATTATGCATTCATGACAAGATAGGAGAAGTTTTTTCAGTTCTTGACTAATTTTCTGAATAATTCAGCAATCTGTTCTCTGGTGGCAAGGTTTTCGGAAAATGCGCTTGCACTTCCGGCAGAAATGCCAAGATACAACGCTTGCAGGGGATTTCCGGATTTTTCATAGGCGGCGAGGAATCCCGCAAGCATAGAATCGCCTGCACCTGTCGAGCTGACGACATTTCCTCGGAATGCTGCCTGCTGATAGACTTCGCCGTCTTCGCAGAGCAGGACAGCACCTTTTTCGGCCATGGAAACCAGAATGTTTTTCGCCCCCCATTCCTGAAGCTTCTGGGCGTACCGGACAGCCTCTGCCGGGCGGTGGAGCTTTACACCGAACAGCTCTCCAAGTTCATGATGATTCGGCTTAATCAGAAATGGCTGATAGGCGAGTGCTTTTTTCAGCAGTTCGCCGGAAGCGTCCACAGCAAATCTGATATTTTTATCCTGATAGCGTTTCATAATATCGCAGTAGATGGAATCCGGCAGGGAGTCGGGGATGCTTCCGGCAAGCACGAGTGTATCACCATCCTGCATGTTATCGAGTTTTGTCCAGAGCTGTTTCATGGAATTTTCGTCAATGACGCATCCCCGGCCGTTGATTTCGGTTTCCTGCTGGGCAATAAGTTTGACATTGATTCGGGTATTGCCTTCGGGGAGCATAATAAAATCCTGCGGGACACCTGCCTGTTTCATCAGGACGGAAACCGCCGCCCCGGTAAATCCTGCCAGAAAGCCGAGCGCAGTGGTTTCGACTCCCAGATGATGCAGAACCGTCGAGACATTGATGCCTTTTCCTCCGCAGAGAATTTTTTCAGAGCTTGTCCGGTTGACCTGTCCGGTTTTGAAATCCTGTACCTGCATCCGGTAATCCAGTGCCGGATTTAACGTCAGTGTATAAATCATAGTATCATCATCCTTTCAGAAGAATAATTTTATTATAGCATATTTTCAGGCATTTGTCACTAGTTTTCAGAATTTTTTTATTCCTGAAATTTCCAGCGATATTTCTCCCGGAAATGCTTATAATACTACTGCGGCAAGGAAAACGCCGCAAAACAAAAACATCAAAAAAATTATCACCATAAAGGAGATTTGAACTATGAGAGGCGAAATGACTCAGAAGGGCAGAGAAGCTCTGGAACGTTTTAAGATGGAATCCGCTAACGAAGTAGGTGTCAACCTCAAGCCCGGCGATAACGGCGACCTGACTGCAAGAGAAGCCGGAAAAATCGGCGGACAGATGGTCAAGAAAATGATTGATTCCTATAAGATGCAGTAAGTTTTTCTGCACTTCTGAATAGAAAAATTCCCTGTTCCGGAATACCGGGGCAGGGAATTTTTTATTCTGCTGAAAAATAGAATCCTGTTTTAGACAAAACTAAACAAAAAGATGTTATAAAATTTAGTGAATATACCAATTGTTATTTTATGAATAATCTGTTATAATATTAAAAAATGTAACTCTGTTACAGAAAAAGGGGAAATAATTTATGTATGAAAACAAAATGAAGAAAATCACTGCCGGTCTGCTGGCAGTGGCGGCATTTGCCATTCCGGGAACAGCTTTTCCGGAACAGCTTACAGCATCCGCAGCAAGCAGTGTGATTTATTGTTCTCCGAACGGTACAGGTGACGGTTCAAGTACATCCAGTCCGACAACAGTTGCCAAAGCCATCAGTTCTGTATCCGCAGGCGGATATATCTATCTGCTGGGAGGGACGTATTCTTTTTCATCTCCGATTAAAATTGAACAGAGCAATTCCGGTTCTTCTGGAAAATACAAGACGATTGCCGCTTATAACGGCGCAGATGTTGTGTTCGATTTCTCAAAAGAAAGTGTATCTTCTTCCAATTACGGCGTGATTCTTGACGGCTCTTACTGGCACTTCTACGGCTTTACCATCGCAAATGCCGGCGATAACGGAATGCTTCTTTCCGGTAATAACAACATTGTCGAAATGATGACGTTCAATGCCAATCAGGACACCGGTTTGCAGATTTCCAGATACCGTTCTGATGCGGATTCTATTTCTTCCTGGCCGTCCAATAACTTAGTCAAGAACTGTACTTCTAAAAATAACTGCGATGATGCCACCATGGAAAATGCTGACGGCTTCGCTGCAAAACTTACATGCGGTACGGGAAATGTCTTTGACGGATGCTTTTCTTATAACAACTCTGATGACGGCTGGGATTTGTATGCCAAAGAAGCAACCGGCGCAATCGGTGTCGTTACTATCCGGAACTGCGCCGCTTTCCGTAACGGCTATACCGAATCCGGCAAGGGTTACGGCGATTGTGACGGCAACGGCTTCAAGCTCGGCGGCGGCGGTGTCGGTACTCGCCACGTTGTTGAAAACTGCCTCGCATTTGAAAACCTCAACTGCGGTTTTACAGATAA
>SVNI01000068.1:0-2019 GCA_015066975.1 Ruminococcus sp.
CCTGTATAAGTCATGATATTCAGACCGAGTTTCTTGACTTCCCTGCCGAGTTCGGCGAGAGCTTCGGCCTGACAGAACGGCTCGCCTCCGCTGAATGTCACACCGTCAAGCAGGGGATTTTTCCGGATGTTCGCAAGCAGTTCGCTTGTGCTCATGATTTTGCCCCCCTCAAATGCGTGTGTCTGTGGATTCTGACAGCCGGGGCAATGGTGAGGGCATCCCTGCGTGAAGATAGTATACCGGAATCCCGGGCCGTCTACAATGGAATCATTCACTGTTCCTGAAATACGCAATAACATGATAAAATCAAATCCTTTCTGATACAGGTTTTCCGGCAGTGCCTCTCATTCACTGCCGGAAAATCCGGAATAAAATTGTTTTAACTGTGCAATATCATACTGACGATTGAGATAAATGACTTTGTCAACGATATGCTTTAAAAATTCGTCGCTTCCGACGGGAAGCAGAACTACTGCACCGGAAGCAGTCAACTCCCGGAGAGGCTTCAATAAGCTTGACTGACACATCTGATAATAAAAAGTGCTGGTTTGATATGGCGCATAGAAAATTTTCTTTCCTATTGCATAACCGTAAGCCACAGAAGCTCTCCAGCGTTCACCGCTGAGATGACGGAATTTCCGGTCGAAGCGTTCCGGAGTCAACAAAAATTTTTCTGCCAGTTCCGGAAACGTTTCTGTTCCGGGTTTGTCTTTGAGTGCTTTTTCAATGGCTTTCCGAACGGTGAATTTTCCGTAAGGTTCTTCGAGCGGTTCGAGATTGTGGCTTTTGCTGTCATAGCCCATGATAATGGATTTGCAGGCAGAAGTATCGACTTTAATCTCAAACATTGTGTTTGACTCTGTCTTCTACTTCGCTTCTCTTAGCGTCATTGAATCTGTCGAGCGTTCCGACAAGATAGCCAGTAATTCTTCTGATACGTTCAAATCCAATACGGTTATGGTCTTTTTCAGGTCTTCCGCACTGGGGGCAGACATCATTGATAATGCCTGTATATCCGCAGACAGGGTCACGGTCAACTGGATGATTGATAGAACCGTAGCCAATTCCGGATTCTTTCATACATCTGATGACTTTCTCGAATGCAGAAAGATTTTTCAGCGGGTCGCCGTCCAGTTCCACATAACTGATATGTCCGGCATTGGTCAGAGCATGATAGGGTGCTTCAATCTGGATTTTCTCAAATGCGCTGATGGGATAATATACCGGAACGTGGAAAGAGTTGGTATAATATTCTCTGTCGGTGACACCGGGAATAATGCCATATCTTTTCTTATCCATGCGGACGAATCGTCCGGATAAGCCTTCGGCAGGTGTTGCCAGAAGCGAGAAGTTCAGACCTGTGTCCTGTGCTTCTTTATCGAGACGCTTTCTCATTCTGCCGATAATTTCAAGGCCGAGTTCCCGTGCGCGTTCACTTTCGCCGTGATGTTCGCCGATTAAGGATTTGAGCGTTTCAGCAAGTCCGATAAATCCGACAGAGAGTGTGCCGTGTTTGAGGACTTCTGCCACGCTGTCATCAGGGGCGAGGTTTTCGGAATCCATCCAGATGCCCTGACCCATCAGGAACGGGAAATTCCGGACTTTTTTCTGACACTGAATCTCGAATCTGTGTTTAAGCTGGTCAATTGCAAGATTCATGATATTATCAAGGCTGTCGAAAAATTTATCTAAATCGTGATTGGCTTCGATAGCCAGACGGGGGAGATTCACGGAAGTGAAGCTTAAATTGCCTCGGCCGGTGACGATTTCACGGCTGGGGTCATACACATTGCCGATAACTCTGGTTCTGCATCCCATATAGGCAATTTCTGTCCGGTAGTCGCCGGGCTTGTAGTACTGGAGATTATAGGGCGCATCAATGAACGAGAAGTTCGGGAACAGTCTCTTAGCCGATACACGGCAGGCAAGCTTGAATAAATCATAGTTCGGGTCTTCGGGGTTATAATTAATGCCTTCTTTAATTTTGAAGATGTGAATCGGGAAAATAGGCGTTTCGCC
>SVNI01000068.1:2029-11683 GCA_015066975.1 Ruminococcus sp.
CGTTGCCGAGTCCGGCTTCATTTGCAAGAAGAATATTTTTTGTGACCATACGGCCTTCTGGGGTGGTATCTGTTCCGTAATTGATAGAGGAAAACGGTGTCTGTGCGCCGGCACGGCTGTTCATGGTGTTGAGGTTGTGAACAAGGGCTTCCATGGCCTGATAAGTCGCTCTGTCGGTTTCCTGATAGGCATGTTCGGAAGTGAATTTCAGAATTTTCTTTGTGAGTTCCGGTGCAAATGTTTTATTCAGGATGGCTTCTGCCTTTTCTTCAAAGCCGTTGTCATTGGCAAGCACCGGAATCAGGTTTTCTTCTGCCTTGATAGTATCACACAGATTCCGGACAAATTCGATAGGATTTTCAATATCCGTGAGGAGTTCCACGGCACGGGAGAGATTCTGTCTGTATCTTGCAGAATAGGTTTTCCGGATGCCGTCCGCCATAGCGTAATCAAAGTTCGGAACACTCTGACCGCCGTGCTGGTCGTTCTGGTTTGACTGAATGGCGATACAGGCCAGTGCGGAATAGCTTGCAATGTCATTCGGTTCTCTCAGGAAGCCGTGGCCTGTGGAGAATCCGCCTTTAAACAGCTTGACTAAATCAATCTGACAGCAGGTTGTTGTCAGGGTCAGGAAGTCCAAATCATGAATGTGAATATCCCCTTCGGCATGGGCTTTTGCATGTTCCGGCTTAAGGACGTATAATTCATAGAATTCCTTAGCGGAAACGCTTCCGTATTTGAGCATTGTACCCATAGCGGTATCGCCGTCAATGTTGGCGTTTTCGCGCTTGATATCGCTGTCTTTGGCAGAATGGAACGTCAGTTCGTTCAGAACTTTCATGAGATTGGTTTTCATCTCTCTGGAGCGGTTGCGCTCGTAGCGATAGAGAATATAGGCTTTTGCGGTGTGTGCGTGTCCTCTTTCGATAAGGACTTTTTCGACTAAATCCTGAATCTGCTCGACAGTGGGGGGATTGTCACCACACTGTGCCTCGCATATCTGGCAGACCTGTTCTGCAATAGCGGCGGCTTCATTATAGTCCGAACCGCCGACAGCCTTGGCCGCCCTGAACACAGCATTTGTGATTTTTTCCACGTTGAACGGTACTTTTCTTCCGTCACGCTTGATAATATACATTAACATATCGCTACGACTCCTTTTTGAAAATACAATATCTAGTGCCCCGTATAGAGTGCTATATACTAGTATACCGTATATTTCCGGAAATGTCAAGCTGTGATTCTGCACAAGAAGAAGCCCAGATATTTGTATAAATTTTATAGTTTAAACTTCAAATAAACGGTTTTTCTCAAAAAATAAGGGAAAACCTGTTTCCTGTGCCACAGTTAGAACATACGTTCTCAAACACAATATATAGAACCGCTGGCATTCTGACAAAAAAAGTCATTCGGAAGTTTATTACTATATTGCTGAAATAACACGTCATGAAAATGCTTCTGCATCAAAAATCCGTTCTGAATATGTAGGACATGAAAAAAAATTAAATCCGCTTGACAAATTTTCTGAAAAAGTGTATAATAATATAGATTTATTATTTTTCAAGGAGTATGAAATACTATGAGCATGGAATTCATCAGAAAATTACCGATTCCGAAAGAGATTAAAGAACAGTATCCGCTTTCCGTAGCCTTTGAGACGCTCAAAAAACAGCGTGATGAAGAAACTGCAAAGATTTTCAAAGGCGAATCTGACAAGCTGATTCTGGTTATCGGCCCTTGTTCTGCTGACAGGGAAGATGCCGTCATGGAATATATTCACCGTCTCGCCAAAGTGCAGGAAGAAGTAAAAGATAAAATTCAGATTATTCCGAGAATCTATACCAACAAGCCCCGCACCAACGGCACAGGCTATAAAGGCATGGTGCATCAGCCAGACCCCACAAAGGCAGAAGACATGCTCGAAGGCCTGATTTCTATCCGCAAACTGCATACCAGAGCTATCGAAGAAACAGGATTCACCTGTGCAGATGAAATGCTGTATCCGGAAAATTACAGATATCTGTCTGATTTGCTTTCTTATGTTGCCGTCGGCGCACGGAGCGTCGAAGACCAGCAGCACAGGCTGACCGTCAGCGGTATGGACATTCCGGCCGGTATGAAGAACCCCACCAGCGGTGACTTGTCTGTCATGTTCAATTCCATTTATGCTGCACAGTCAAAGCATACCTTTTTATACCGCGGATGGGAAGTGCATACTTCCGGAAATCCGCTGGCACATGCCATTCTGAGAGGATTTGTCAACAAGCACGGCGAATCACAGCCGAATTATCATTATGAAGATTTGCTTCTGACCTATCATCAGTATATCGAGAAAGGCCTTGCCAATCCGGCCGTTATCGTAGATACCAATCACTGCAATTCTAATAAGCAATATCTGGAACAGCCCAGAATTGCAAGTGAAGTCCTTCATGCCTGCCGTCACAACGCGGACATCAGAAAGATGGTGAAAGGCTTCATGATTGAAAGCTATCTGGAAGACGGCGCACAGAAAGTCGGCGAAGGTGTTTACGGAAAATCCATCACAGACCCCTGTCTTGGCTGGGATAAAACTTATGATTTAATTCTGAGAATCGCCGACCAGGCATAATACAGCAGAAAGCAAATCTCCCGGAAGCTGATTTACTTCCGGGAGATTTTATTATTCATCATCTTCAATTTCGACAATCGTGATAAACGGATTTTCCTGAGAGGCTTCTTCAAACACTTTCAGGATTTTTTTATCAATCTTGTCTGACGAATTCAGCCAGATAAGAACTTCTCTGGAATCTTCGGTCAGGCAGTCGAACAGGGCATCTGCATTCATGCCGTAATAATCCGGAAGATTCAGATTTTCTTTCAGATAAGCATGAGCCTGTGCGGAATTCTGCATCTGATTTCCGTCTAGTTCATAGACATGTGTCATTTTTGCATCTCCTTAATATAACTGTGTAAAAGTCTTATAATGGTCACTTGTGTAATAGATTTCGCCGGAATCGCTGTAGATAAGCCGTTCTGCGCCACGGTATCCGCCCTGATAGTTCACATCACATTCATGATAGTTCCCCTCTGGCAGAAGTCCTTCCCGATTGCCGAACTTATCACCGCCGATGCTCTTTCCGGGCGCAACATCCCAGAGATTGCCCGCGGAACTGTCCCATCCGAGATTCTGGGCTTCTTTCTTTGTGATGAAATTTTCCGGAAGCGTTCCGAAGTTGTGGATATATTCGGCGACATCTTCAGGGCTTGTATAAGAACCGTCTTTCTCGACAGAATCCGGAAGGGGTTCGTCTTCGGGGATTTCAAAGCTCTGATTTTCGGATTCTGTAAGAAATTCTGATTCTGTTTCAGACTTAGTTTCTGATTCAGATTCCGTGAGCAGTTCTGTTTCCGTTTCAGCTTCGGTGAGGATGATTTCTTCTGTCGGGGCATCTGTAAAAATTATCAGACTGTTTTCTTCCTGCGGATTTGTCTCATAAGTCTCATAGCATCCGCACAGAAACACGCTCATACAGAGAAACAATATCCAGAGGCCAATTTTTTTCATCATGCTGATTTCTCCTTTCTGCATTGTGCTGATTTTTATTATAGCATAATTCCGGAAAAATTGCAAGCAAAATACTTGACAATTCAAAATTCCTGTGCTATAATATTCTTATCCAAATGCTTTGACGGAGACAAGTAATATCAGAACTCATGCACAGAGAGTACAGATTAGCTGAGAACTGTATCACAGAACTGATATGAATAACACTCCTGAGCAGCTATCTGAACGCTTTTAATCAAGCAAGTAGGTGATGCCGTCGCCGTGCGTTAAACGGAATGTTCATGCATGTGAACAGATTCGAGTGACTGCCTTCCGGCAGTAATTCAGGTGGCAACACGGGAAATTATCTCTCGCCCTGATATTTCAGGACGGGAGTATTTTTATTTTATCAAGAAAGGATTTTTTATCATGCAACATATTGATTTGAAAGAAATTTTCACAAACAAAGACTATCTGAATCAGGAAGTCACCGTCTGCGGATGGGTGCGCACTTCCAGAAATTCCAAGACAATGGCATTCTTAGCCCTCAATGACGGCACTACCCTGCCCCATATGCAGATAGTTATCGACAAAGCAACCGGAATTGAATTTGAAGATGCTATGCCTGTCGGCACATCTGTCAAAGTTATCGGCACAGTAGTAGAGGGTCAGAACGGCGGAGTTGAAATCAACGCAAAAGAAATCACCGTTCTGGGAAAATGCCCGGCAGAATATCCCCTCCAGAAAAAACGTCATACGCTCGAATTCCTGAGAACAATGCCCCATCTGAGAGGACGCACAAATACATTCAATGCCGTGATGCGTGTGCGTTCTGTTCTGGCAGAAGCGATTCATAAATATTTTCAGGACAGAAATTATGTCTATGTGAATACACCGCTCATCACCGGAAGCGACTGTGAAGGCGCAGGCGAAATGTTTCAGGTGACAACACTGGGCTATGCACCGGACTTCAAGAACGAAGAAGATTATAACGCACATGATTTTTTCGGCAGACGCGCCGGCCTGAGCGTTTCCGGACAGCTTGAGGGCGAAATGGCCGCTATGGCAATGGGTAAAATCTATACCTTTGGTCCTTCTTTCAGAGCCGAAAACAGCAACACGCCGAAACATCTTGCCGAATTCTGGCACATTGAACCGGAGGTAGCCTTCATGGAACTGCCGGACGTTATCGCACTCGCCGAAGATATGATTAAACATGTCATCAGAACCGTGCTCGATACCTGTCAGGATGAAATGAAATTCTTTGACCAGCATTTCGAGAAAGGCTTGATTGCAAGACTGGAAGAATTAATCTCTCATGAATTTGCTGTCTGCGATTATACCGAAGCAATCCGGTTATTGCAGGAATCCGGTGAAAAATTCCAGTATCCGGTAGAATGGGGCTGTGACCTCCAGACCGAGCATGAAAGATATATCTCCGAAAAAGTCTTTAATAAAGCCGTTTTCGTGACGAACTATCCGAAAGAAATCAAATCTTTCTACATGAAGCAGAATCCGGACGGAAAGACCGTCGCTGCGGTTGACCTGCTTGTTCCGGGAGTCGGTGAAATTATCGGCGGAAGCGAACGCGAATATGATTATGACAAGCTTGTTTCTGCTATGAACGAACGCAACATGAATCTTGATTTGTATCAGGATTATCTTGATTTGAGAAAATACGGTTCTGTACCGCACGGCGGATTCGGTCTGGGCTTTGAAAGATTAATCATGTATGTCACTGGCGTTCAGAATATCCGTGATGTCATTATGTTCCCCAGAAGTGCAGGCTATATCAGATAATAAAATTAAGTTTTGACCTCTGAAAATTTAAAAAAATAACTTGACAAAATTATCATAATATGCTATAATAAGCATGTAATCACAAAGAACAAAGACGTTCTCATTGCATTCATGCAATAGGAACGTCTTTTCTCATTTTATCTTACCGAAAGGATTGATTTCAAATGTCCAAAAGTTTAATTCTGCCGGAAGGCTATTCCTCCGCACTGACTCTGCGCGAAACTCAGCATGCAATCAAGTACATCAAGGATTTGTTTCAGCAGATACTTTCTTTCGCACTGACACTCGACAGAGTTTCCGCACCGCTGATTGTCCGCAAGGGAAGCGGTATCAACGACGACCTCAACGGCGTTGAAAGAAAAGTTGATTTCACTATTAAAGAAATCGACAACAAAGAAGCCGAAGTCGTGCAGTCTCTCGCTAAGTGGAAAAGAATGGCTCTCTACCGTTACGGATATAACCCCGGCGAAGGCATCTATACGGATATGAACGCTATCCGCCGTGATGATGACACTGACAATCTGCATTCTATCTTTGTCGACCAGTGGGACTGGGAAAAAGTCATCACACGCGAACAGAGAACGATTGCATTCTTACAGGAAACCGTCAAGAATATTGTGAAAGCGATTGTTTTTACCAAGAGAAAAGTAAATCTGCGCTATCCGGTATTCAAGACCACGCTGAAAGAAGAAGTTTATTTTGTCACCACACAGGAACTCGAAGACCAGTATCCGGATAAGACTCCGAAAGAACGTGAAGATGCCGTCTGCAAGGAACACGGAACAGTTTTCATCATGCAGATTGGCGGAAAGCTCAAGAGCGGTCAGCGTCATGACGGACGCGCTCCTGACTATGATGACTGGTCTCTGAACGGCGACTTATTCTTTTGGAACGAAACACTTCAGAAGGCTATTGAAATTTCTTCTATGGGTGTCCGGGTAGATGAAACATCTCTCCAGAGCCAGCTTGCCGAAGCGGATGCCCTCGACAGAAACAAGTATGATTATCACAAGATGATTACTGACGGCACACTGCCCCTGACCATCGGCGGAGGTATCGGACAGTCAAGATTATGTATGCTTCTGCTGGAAAAGGCACATATCGGTGAAGTACAGGCATCTATCTGGCCGGATGATATGATTCAGGCATGTGCTGAACACGGCATTACATTATTATAAAGACAAGTTCCTTTCCAATCTCCTGTTTTGAAAAAACGGAAAGCCCCTGATTCTTTCGGGAATCAGGGGTATTTCTGTTATTGATAAAGGATTTGAATCAGTCTGTGATTACTCTGCGGTCAAGATAGGCATAAAGTACTTTATGTTTCAGCAGAAGAAGGTCATAGATATTGATAATTTCATCATCATTCATGTCCGGAACTTCACTTTCACGCATATTCATAATGAATAACTGTACATCCTCATCATGTTCCGGATAAGTGACTAATGTATCAGATTTTCCCAACAGCCATTTCTGCATCTGAATAATATCCAGAACATTTAAATCACCGTCAAGATTGACATCGCCTTTTTCAGCATGTAAATCCCAAATTGCTGTAGTAGGCTGTGTTTCGGTTTCTGTTTCTGTAGGCTGAATTTCTTCTGCCTTGCCCCATTCGCTTTCCGGAATGATAGATTCTACAGCATCATAAGTCTGCTTTGTGGAGTAATCGGCATTGAACAGAAGCGGATAGCCTGTTTTTCTCCAGCTTGTGCCGTCGGTAATGCCCCAGAATACTAGAGCTGTGATGTTTGCGCCGTTCTTCTTTTCTTCGACAATTGTATTCACAATATCATGATAAGCCTGCACCTGTTTTGCAGAGTCTGCACCATTGTCATAATCTGTAATATCAAGTTCTGTCACCTGAATTTCAAGACCGAGCTGATTGAACTTTTCAATGCACTGCTTGTACAGATTGGCATCCGGATAGCCGACATCAAGATGAGACTGCATACCGATACCGTCGATTAAGTTCTTGGATTTCAGGTCAGCGACCATATTATAGATAGCATCACGCTTTGCGGGAATATATTCATTGAAATCATTGTAGAATAATTTCGTACCTTCCGGAGCGTATTTTCTTGCGTATGTGAATGCATTTTCGATATAGGAATTATCACCATAAATCAGAGACCAGTAAGATTCCTGATTGTTCGGGTCTGTACCGCCTTTCCGGAGAGAGCCGTCATCAAGATAGCATTCATTCACGACATCCCAGCAGTAAACGTTCAGATTCGGGAATTCCACAGAAACCTGATTCAGAACAGCCTTGATATAGTTTTCAAGACGCTGATTCATGATATCTTTGGAAACAATCGCGCCGTCACTTCTGAAACCTTCTTTAAAGAACCAGTCCGGTGTCTGGCTGTACCAGCAGAGGACATGACCTCTGACGGGAATGTTATTTTCTTCGCAGAATTTCAGGGTATATCTTGCAGCATCGAGAGAGACTGCCGGAGTGACATTATCTCCGTTTGCCTGAGAACCGGCCTGATTCAGAACAGCATCCGGTTTAAGTTCGTTTCCGGGAGTCAGGCTGTTGAAATGATGCTTGACAATATCCTGAGAGATAGTTGTATTGATTTCTGACGGAGTGGCAGCGCATCCGATTTTGAAGTAATTCGCGTACACATCTTTGAGCGGTGTTCTGTCAAGGGCAGCTGTACTCCAGCTTGCTTCGCCTTTGATAGTCACATCATCCACCATGAAATCAGCCGTACCGGAAGAAGTCTGAAAATAAATCAGAATATCGGTAGCATCTGCCGGAATGTTATAGCTTGCGCTGATTTCCGACCATGTGCCCTTAGTGGAATCTGCACTGCTGATGCCTTTGTACTGCGCACTGCCTGTGCTGTCAGTATATTTCAGCGTGAGCTGAATGGTATCAGAGCCGGAAGCCTGCACCCATGCATTGAACTGATACGTTTTTCCGGCTTGCAGAATACTTTCGCCGGAGAGCGACGCGCCCTGCCAGCTGTCAGTTCTGCCGGAAATGTACAGGCTTGCTTCGCCGTTATGGGCGGAATTGTTGGTTGTGGTCACGGAAGTACCACCGAAACTTGCCCAGCCATCAGTACCATTTTCAAAATCTGCACTGTGCAGAACAGTATCTTCTGCGGATGCTGACAGAGCTGTAGATGCATTTGCAATCATCATAGCAGCGGTGAAAAGTCCGGCCATTTTTTTGAAAGTCATAGTAAAAATCCCCCTTTTGATTTTATTCTATGAGTAGCTTGTGGGTTAAACGATTAATGCTTAATGTTATATATATTGTATCATATTTTGCCTGAAATTTCAATAGTTTTTAGTCATGATTTGTAAATTAATTATGAACAAAAGTTTAACATTTATAAAAAATTTTAAAATCCTGTATAGTTTCCGTCATTTTTTACAAAATGGAACATTACCGGAACGGCTTTCCGGACTGCAAAACAAATATCCGTCAGATATTGACTTCTGACTTAAAATATGTTATAATAGATAAAATTCTTGCACAGAAAAGAGGGCAAATTATGAAAAAGCGAAGAAGATACACAGGCTGTATTGTCGGCGGTGCGGCTGGTGATGCACTCGGTTATGAAGTCGAATTTCTGCGAAGAAGACAGATTATATTAAAATTCGGTGCGGAAGGCATTACAGAATATGTCCTCCATAACGGAAAAGCGATTTTTTCAGATGATACACAGATGACACTGTTCACCTGCGCCGGACTGCTCAACGCTGACAAACCGGAAGATTATCCGGAAGCCATCCGGAAAGCGTATCTTGACTGGTATCAGACACAGAACAGGAGCTTTCACGGCGATATCGGCACGGGTCTTCTGGATGTGCCGGAGCTGTTTGCAAGACGTGCCCCCGGCCTGACCTGCATGAGCGCACTCCAGAACGGCGGAAAAGGCACGCTTGACCAGCCGTTTAATCACAGCAAAGGCTGTGGCGGTGTTATGCGGACTGCACCAATCGGCCTGATAGAAGGTCTTTCCGCAGAAGAAACCGTGATGCTCGGCTGTCAGGCAGCGGCCATCACCCACGGCCACGAACTCGGCTGGATGCCTGCCGGCATGTTCTCCGAAATGATTCGCCTTATCGCACAGGAAGAATATGACATCCGCGGTGCTGGCTATACAGCTCTGCATACTGTCAGAAACATGTTCCCGACTGCCGAACATCTTGAAGATTTCGTCCGGATTATGGAACAGGCTCTTGAACTTGCAGAATCTACCGAAATGCCCGAAAAGGCAATTATGCGCCTTGGTGAAGGCTGGGTCGGCGAAGAAGCCCTTGCTATTGCGGTTTACTGTGCGTCAAAATTTGAAGATGATTTTGATATG
>SVNI01000069.1 GCA_015066975.1 Ruminococcus sp.
CTTTTCTCTGTCGTTCGTTCTCGTCCGACAGCTTTATTATTATAGCATACTTTTCCAACTTTGTCAAGCAAAAGAAAATGCACTTTTATTTTTATTTTTTATTCAAGATATACAAATCCACTTTTTCCTCTTAGTATATTATATCAAGAACAGGTGAAGTCGATTTCTTCGTCATCTTTTTACTTTATGTCATTTTTCAAAATTTCTGGGACATACACAGGTAAAATCTGCTTGCATACTTTTTCCTGTTGCATCACAGTAACCAATCTCCCGATTAGATGCAGTAACACCATTTCCCATGTACAAAACGATTAATATCCCCCGTTTTCAGGAAAAAACAGAGAAAAAATTTTATTTCGCAATTCTCTGACGGATATAATCTTCGAGCAAATCGGCAGTTTTTTCGATTCCTAAACGGCTTGTATTGATAGTTATATCATAACCTTTTGCATCGCCCCATTGATTACAGCAGTAATAATTATGATATAATCTTCTTGATTTATCATGCCGATTGATAATATTTCTTGCTTCGTCTTCGTCCACATTCCGGGATTCGCAGATACGTTTGATTTTAGATTCTTCATCCGCCAGAATAAAAAATTTTACAAGGCAGGGATAATCAGAAAGCACATCATCCGCACATCTGCCGACAATAACGAAAGATTCGCCGGATTCGGCTTTTTTCTGGAGATACTCAAACTGAATATTTGCGACATGTTCTTCTGGGGAACTGCTCATGCCTCTGACAGTTCTAGAGAGAAAGGAACGCTTCGGCACTTCGTCGAATTTTCTAAGTCTGTCGATATTGCCCATTTTTTCGGCGGCAATTTCGTCGAGCAGATTTCTGTCATAATAATTGATTTTAAAGCGTTCAGCGAGCATGTGTGCGATTTCTCTGCCGCCGCTTGCGAATTCACGGCTGACGGCAATTATTAATTGTTCATTCATGATAAAAGACTCCTTTTTATTCAAAGTTAAATGTATTAAAGCACAAAGGAGGGGGGAGCATATAATGTTGTATAGTCATCTTCTACTGGTTGTATTTCTGTGGCAAATTCTGTTATAATTTCATAAGCTAAGTCCATGTTATAAGTAAACTCCAGAATATGTTGTATCACTATTTCAACACCCTCATTGGAAAAGGGAACTAATCTTCTGATTTCTTCTGTCAGAGCGATTAATTCATTTTTTTCCTGCTGTAGTTCATCAGCCAAACATAGTAGTTCAGATGCGCGCGCCCACATATCCATTGATGTAGAAGTATTATTTTTTCTTTTCAAAGCTTGCCCTCCTTTAATGACGCTTACTTTTCTATAGTATAGCACAAAAAGAGGAGCTTTGTCAATAGATAATTTATGAAATTTTACAAATTATAAATTCGCAGCATATCTCAGGCAGATACAAATTATACAAACATTCATTCAAGGTTAAATGCACTGAAACCAAAAGGCGCAGTATATTTATCAATAACTTCTTGTATCTGTAGCAAAATTTCGTCTATAATATAACAGATGCAATCCACTGCTTCTATAAAATCCTGAACACTTGCTGTCATATTTTTTATGAAAATCGGGAACATATTTTCAATTGTTATCATAAAATTCAGCAATTGATATTTTTTGTTATGAAACTCTTTTTCTTTCCGCTGAAGTTCTTCTGAAAGATTCAGAATTTCATCAGTGGCACAAAACGGAATTTTAGAAATCTCTTGCAGATATGACGTTCTATCTTTCACAAATTCATAATTAAATTGCAATATTTCTGCAAAATCCTGAATCACTTTTATAAAATACTGTATTTCAACCGTACCGAGAAAAGGCATCAGCTCTTTAAATTTTTCTGCACTGACTTTCAGTTTATCTTCTCCTTCAATCAACTTATGTTCCAGATAGTCCAGCTCATAGACAAGCTGTTCTATTTCAGGTATACTTTTCAAAAATTATCCCCCTTAATGTGCTTATTTTCTACAGTATAGCACAGAAAGAGGGAACTTGTCAATAAATAATTTATGAAATTTTACAAATTATAAATTTGTAACATATCTCAGGCAGATATAAATTGTACTGATGAGCATAACAATGACAGTAGCAGGAGCCATTTTCTTGCAGTATTCGCCCCAGCCGATAGGATGGCCGGCTTTTGCGGCGGCAGATGTGCCGACAACATTCGCAGATGCACCAATCGGAGTTGCAGAACCACCGACATCCGTACCCATTGCCAGAGACCATGCCAAAGTAGCAAGAAGCGGATCGCTTCCGACAGATAATTCTTTGATAATCGGCACCATTGTTGCCGCAAAAGGAATGTTATCAATAAATGCGCTTGCAATGCCAGATACCCAGATGATAATAGCTACCATCAGATAATAATTGCTTCCACATACCTTGCTGATGAAATTCGCAATGATTTCGAGTACACCCGTCTGTTCCAGACCGCCGACAACAACAAACAGTCCTGTAAAAAACAGCAGTGTCTTATAATCTACGCCTTTGAGTACTTCCGGAATATATTTTCCGGATGTAATGAGTGTAATAATCGCAATCACCACACCGATAAATGCAACAGTCAGACCTGTTGCGCTGTGCGTAATCAGCAGAACAACGGCACATAGGAAAATTACCAGACTGACCCAGAAGCCTTTTTTATCTGTAATAAAGCTTTCTGGAGAAGGCATTTTAGCGATTTCTTCTTCACTGACACCTCCGCCGGAAAGTTCCTTGTGCATTACCAGATAAAAATATGCTACGATAAATACAAATGAAAGCAAAGCGGCAACGCCTGTATTTTCGACAAAATCCATAAAAGAATAATGCAGGTTTGAACCAATGATAATGTTCGGCGGATCACCGCACATAGTAGCAGAACCGCCAAGATTTGCACAGAAAATTTCTGACATAATCATCGGAACGGGATTGAATTTCAGCAATCTTGATAATTCGATAGTGACAGATGCCAAGAATAAAATAACTGTAATCGAGTCGATAAACATTGCCAGAACAAACGACATTGCCATGAAAGCCAGAAAAATCGGAATTGTCTTGTAATGTACCATTTTGGCGATTCTCCGACAGAGCCAGTTAAAGAATCCAACTCGTGCCATGCCCTCGACCATAATCATCATACCGCCAAGGAACAGGATAGTCGCCCAGTCGATTCCTCCAGATTCGCTTTCTGCACCGCTGGTGTGCCAGAATTCAAGTGTTGCAATGGATTTCAGATTGATAGTGTCCCACATTGCACCGAAATCCTGCATACAGATGCCGAATACTACAACCAGTGTCAGCAGACCGCATCCGAGTGTGACATAATGTTTTTCGATTTTGTCCATGATAATCATCACAAACATAGCGACGAAAATCACAATTGCTGTAATTTGTGCTGCCATAAATAAAAATCTCCTTTCTTTATTTAGCAGAATACAGTTTTTACGCATATTTAACCTGTATTTAACCAACCTCTATTATAGCACACAATTTTTCAGAATTCAATACAAAAAAATCTTTTTTTGATTTTTGTAGAAATGCACATTTTCAGCTTGATTTCGGTCAAAAAAAAGACGCATTTTCTTATTTTTTGCAATTTTTAATTTTTTTAAAATTTTTTTGAAAAAACACTTGACAAAATCAAAAAGTTGTGATATAATATAAAAGTCGTCAGGAACGGCAAGTAAGAATCACTGGGGTGTCGCCAAGTGGTAAGGCAGCGGACTCTGACTCCGTTATTTCGAGGGTTCAAATCCTTCCACCCCAATCATGAAAAAGAACTTCTCTTTTTTGAGAAGTTCTTTTTTGTTTTATTGATTCGCTTTACAGAGCTTAACAGCATCTTGTATTGTAACAGCATTCTGAAAATAATTTCGTGTCATCCGGCTGATGGCTGTTGTATAGAAGCTGTTTTCAGAAAAGAAGCGTCTGGGGGTATCTTCGGCAATCATGCGCCCATGAAAGAACATGGCACAGCGGTCAGCGCATTCGGCAGCGAATTCGACATCATGGGTGACAGCGACAACCGTCATGCCGTTTTTTTTCAGATTCTGAAGCACCTGTATGATTTTCTGTTTGGCGGCGGCATCAATACCCTTTGTTGGCTCATCCAGAAGCAGAAGTTTCGGCTCTGTGGCGAGGATTTTCGTAAGGGCGACAAGCTGTTGTTCTCCGCCGGAAAGGTCATACGGATGACGGTCAAGAAGCTTTTCGGCATCAAACGGCAAAAGTGCCAGTTCTGTTCCGGCTTCTTGCAATTCCTCCCGGACAGTATTTTTCAGAAATACCGTCTGGACATCTTGCGGAAGCATAGCAAGACAATTCTGATACAGTGCATTTCCACGATAAGCTTTTAATTTCTTCCCGAAAACTTTAATATCTCCGCTGTAAATTTTCAGCAGATTTGCCGCTGTTTTCAGGCAGGTAGACTTTCCGCTTCCGTTTTCGCCCAGAATACAGAAAATTTCCTGTTCATAAACAGTAAAATTCACGCCTTGCAGAATATCCGGCGAATGCCGTTCGTATCTGAAATATACATCCTGAAAAACAAGTGCAGGTGTTCCGGAATGCTGGTACGGCATTTCCGGCAGAGCTTTGACTTGATTTTTATCATATTTCTGAATCAATTCTCTGCCCTCCCGGACGGTCAAGGGGCTGTCGCCTCTGCCGTTCAGTTCCAGAAACAATCTGGAAGCGGTCGGCATAGCATACAGCAAATCCGGATGATTCCGGACAGAAAAAATCGCCTGTCGAGGCGGTTCTGCCGTTAAAATTCTGCCGTTCTGCATTATCATCAGCCTGTCACATAACGGAATCGCTTCTTCCAGACGATGTTCTGTCAAAATAACAGTCAGTCCCAAATCCTGATTGAGTTTTTTAATCACAGACAGGAATTCCGAAGCGGCTATCGGGTCGAGCTGGGCGGTTGGTTCGTCCAGAATCAGGAGTTTTGGATGCATTGTCATGACAGAAGCCAGATTCAGCAGTTGCTTCTGACCGCCGGAAAGTTCGGCAGTAGTCCTGTCATACCATGCACCAATGCCGAAATAGCTTGCCATTTCAGCAACTCTCCGGGCAATTACATTCTGAGAAAAATGCAAATTTTCGAGGCCGAATGCCAGTTCATGCCATACTTTATCCGTAACTATCTGCTGTTCCGGTTTCTGCATGACATAGCCGATTACAGAAGCCGATTCTGTTTCTGTAAGGGATTCCAGATTTTTCTGTTCCAGAAAGATTTCTCCTGATTTCTGTCCTGTAGGAGTCAGTTCCGGTTTGAGCATCTGAAGCAGGGTAGATTTTCCGCTTCCGGTTGCACCGCACAGCACAAGCAGTTCTCCCTTCCTGACAGAAAAAGAAATATCACTGACTGCCTTTTCCTGACAAAGCGGATACATAAAATTCAGATTTTTGACTGTAAGTATTTCCATCTCAAAGACACCTCTGCTTGCAGGACAGAAGGCAGTAATGCAAGACCTGTATAAGCTGACAGGCCTGCAAAATACAATGCGCTGTGTTCTGCTGAATGTATTTCCGGATAAAATGAAATTTCCACAGCCTTTCGGCTGACGGACAGAATCGTCACGGCTGACAGAAGCATGACTGTTATTATCACGATTCTGTCTTCTTTTCTGATATGATGAATTGAAAAATGTGTTCTTCTGTTTGTGCCGAATCCTCGTGCAGACATGGAATTTGCAGTGATAATGCCGTTTTCGAGTGCCCATGTTATAACAATATTCAGCACACGGCCTTTTTCTTTTATGCTGTCTATCATATTATCACTCTGATAATATCCGAGTGTTTTCTGAGCATCACTGACTTTCTGACTCTGCGCATTCAAAAGCGGCACAAAACGGAGCGTCATAGAAATCAAAAGTGCAATTTTTGGTGCAACTGTTCCAAAGATGCAAAGTATCTTCTCACTTGTCATCACCTGCGAAAACGAATTCAGCCAGTACAGCACTGCCAGCACCATAACAGAAGCATTCGCTCCATACAGAAGTGCTTCCAGTGTGACAGGATTATCATTCAGGACAAACAGAACAGTTACACCATTATGTGAAACCAGCGGATTTGCTGCTGTCAGAATCAAAAACAATATCACAGAAAAAATATGATGCCGGATATGTTTTGTTCTGTTCCGGATGATAAAATATATTACTGCTCCCGTCAGCGAACTTATCAGCAGATACGGATAATTGCAGAACATGGCAATTCCTGTTACTGCCGTAAAATACAGTATAATCGTGACAGGATGCAATTCTTCAAGTGTCAGCACAATGTTTCCTCCTGTAGAATTGAGCTTTATCAAACATGTGCCCTGCAGCTGGTTTTCTTCCAGGTGCAGGGTTAATCCTGTTATACTTTATAATATTCAGCATACCATTCAGCGAATGCTCTCAGACCTTTGCGAATACTTGTCTTTGGAGTAAAGCCATAATCTGCTTCAAGAGCAGAAGCATCTGCATAAGTGACCGGAATATCACCCGGCTGCATTCCGACAAGTTCTCTGTGTGCTTCAAAGTTATAATTCGCAGGCAGTACGTGAAGAATCTCAAACCTGTAGCCGGAATATCATAAAGCTTTGAATATGCATGTGCCAGCAGTTCATCACTTTTTTAGTAGCTGCATAAAGTGATATTGGGGCATCTACTTTATCATCCGTAGAAAATGGTATTTTTTTATTTCCTCCATAAACACTGGAAGAACTTGCATAAAGCAGATGCGCAATACTATAACGTACACTCGCCTGTGCTGCAAGATGCACTACAATATCGAACTGATATTCTTTGAAAAGCTCATCAATCAGCATTCTGTCACTGACAGAACCCTTGATAAAAATATGCTTTACGCCTGATGTTTCCGCCTTTTTTTCAATCCAGTGAAGACGATATTCTTTCAAATCCTGTGCATAATACGCATTCATATTATCAAGGCTTACAATTGTTCCTGATGATAACTCACCCAGCAGCCGGACTACAAGATTAGCACCGATAAATCCCGGCGACCCTGTAACCAGAATTGTTTTTTCATTCAGCTCAATCCGTTTTTTGCTCATGCGCAATTCCTCCTGAACAGGTCACGAGCCTGCAACGGCCTTTTCCGGCAACCTGAAATATATAATTCAACATATATATATTATATCATGCGCTGTTTTGGATGTCAAGAGCTTTCATCCTCTGAAAACAATCAATCGTTCCAGTTATCTTGCAGATGATACTGCTTATAAAAAGATAACAAATCTTTTGGAAATTTTCAAATTGTCAACTTATTTATTCTTGTAGGTTGACAAATTAAAAATACTGTGATATAATATAATAACAAATCAAAAAAAGAGGTGTTCTATGAAGACAAAAGATATGATTCTGACAGCTCTGTTTACAGCTTTGATAACAGTTGGAGCATATATCCGAATTCCTGTTCCTGTCTGTCCATTCACATTGCAGTTTCTGTTTACTACGCTGGCAGGAATGATTCTTGGCAGTAAGAAAGGAGCAGTCGCTGTCCTGGTATATGTTTTGCTTGGTCTGGCAGGACTTCCTGTTTTTACAGGCGGAGGTGGTATTGGTTATATTTTTCAGCCTACATTCGGATATCTGATAGGATTTATCGGCGGAGCATATATAACTGGTAAGATAGTACATGACAGCAATTTGACTATGTTAAGATTGCTGTTGGGCTGTTTTGCAGGACTTTTCACAGTCTATACTTTCGGAATGGCATATTATTGGGCAATCAGCCGTTTCTGGCTGAATGAGCCTATTGGAATATGGCCGCTGTTTCTGTACTGTTTTTTATTGGCTGTTCCGGGAGATATATGTCTTTGTATCCTGTCGGCCGTACTTGGGAAGAGACTGATTCCTGCTGTCAGACTGTCGTTTCAGACTGCATAAATATTTATAAAGGAGCTTATTATGGATATGATAAAACTTGCCGATGATATTATCGGCGGAAAACGAATCAGCCGTGATGATGATACTGATTTTTTCATTTCAGCAGATATCAACTTGCTTTGTCATGGTGCAAACCGTATCAGAAAACATTTCTGCGGAGAGCATGTCGATTTGTGCAGCATCATCAATGGGAAAAGCGGAAAATGTTCGGAGAACTGCCGTTTTTGCGCACAATCTGCACATAACTGCACGGGTGTAAAGGAGTATTCTTTTTTAGATAAAGAAACGATATTGAATGAATGTCTTCACAATGAACAAAAAGGCGTTCACCGTTTTTCAATCGTTACCGCCGGGAGAGCACTCAGTGATTCTGATTTTGAAAAAGCTTTTGATGCCTACAGTACTCTTCATGAAAAAACTGATATGATGCTTTGCGGTTCTCACGGACTTCTTACAGAAGAACAGTTTCACAGACTTCGTTCGGCTGGTGTAAGCAGATATCACTGTAATATTGAGACTTCATGCAGAAATTTTCCGAATATCTGCACTACACACACTTATGAAGATAAAATTGCCTGTATAAAACGTGCCAAAAATGCAGGCTTTGAAGTATGTTCCGGTGGTATCATCGGCATGGGCGAAACATGGGAAGACAGAATAGATATGGCTGTAAGTCTTGCGGAACTTGGTGTCAGTTCAATTCCTATCAATGCACTTATGCCTATCAAGGGAACTCCACTCGAAAATCTTGCACGGCTGTCAGAAGAAGATATACTACGTACTGTTGCAATATTCAGATATATCGTTCCGACTGCTGATATTCGCCTTGCGGCAGGCCGAGACCTTATGAACGAATGTGGTAAACAAGCATTTCTTTCCGGAGCGAATGCAACTATTACAGGCGATATGCTGACAACATCAGGAAATAATATCAGCGGTGATGCAAAAATGCTCAGAGCAATGGGCTTTGATATTGAAAAGAGGAAAAAAAATGAGTAAAGGACTATTTATTATAGGAACAGGAACTGATACAGGAAAGACATATATTACAGGTTTGCTGCTGAAAAAGCTGAATGAAAGCGGATACAGTTCTGCCTACTACAAAGCAGCAATGAGCGGAAATGAACGAAATAATGAAGGAAATCTGATTCCCGGTGATGCCGTGCATGTCAGGAATGTTTCAGGAATCATTCAGCCACTCCATGAAATGTGCCCTTTTATTTACGAAACAGCTGTTTCTCCGCATTTAGCCTCAAGACTGGAAGGTTCTCCTGTTGATATGAATACTGTCAAAGAAAACTATATCAGACTTACATCACGATATGAATATATTATCACTGAGGGAAGTGGCGGTATACTGTGCCCTTTGAGATACGACAACAAGAAAGTATTTCTGGAAGATGTGATAAAAATGCTGAATCTGCCATGCCTTATGATGGCCAATGCCGGACTCGGAACGATAAACAGCGTTGTCCTTACTGCGGAATATATGAATTCTCGTAACATTCCCATCAAGGGAATTATACTAAATCATTTTCATACAGAAGATGTTATGGAAGAAGATAATAAAAAAATGTGTGAAGCCCTCACCGGTATTCCCGTGATTGCCTGTGTCAAAGATAATTGTACTGACCTTGATATCAGTGCGGAATATATCGCTTCACTGTGCGAATAGGAGAATAATTATGATATGGTATCCATATGCCCAGATGAAAACTCTTGAACCGCCGATAAAAATCAGCTCTGCAAATGGAGTTCATCTTTATACTGAAGACGGTCATGACCTGATAGATTCTGTCTCCTCATGGTGGAGCGTAATTCACGGATATAACAACAGCGAAATCAATCATGTCATTAAAGAACAACTTGATAAATTTGCTCATGTTATGCTTGGCGGTCTGACACACGAGCCTGTTCAGAAGCTGGCAGATAAACTTGCCTCATGGCTTCCAGGAGATTTGAATTATTGCTTTTTCTCAGATTCCGGAAGCGTCGCCGTCGAAGTTGCACTGAAAATGGCTTTGCAGTTCAATACAAACCGTGGTTCAGAGCGGAATATCATACTTGCACTTGAACACGCTTATCACGGTGATACTTTCAAGGCTATGGAGGTCGGTGATGATGAAGATTATCATTTCGCATTCGGCAGTTCCAATGAGAAAAAACGCGGTGTAATACACATTCCGACTGAAATATCTGCTCTTGAAAATGCTTTTGAAGTATATGGCAGTCAATTAAGCTGTTTTATCGTCGAGCCTTTGCTTCAAGGTGCAGGCGGTATGAGAATGTATGATATTTCCTTTCTTGAACGTGCAAGACAGCTTTGTGATGAAAATGATGTCTTACTGATATTTGATGAAGTAGCAACAGGATTCGGACGAACAGGAAACCGTTTTGTTGCTGACCTTGTACTTCCTGATATTCTCATACTTGGCAAGGCTTTGACGGGAGGATATATAGGTCATGCAGTCACAGTGGCAAATCAGCGTGTATGGAACGGATTTCTAAGTGATGACCCGACTCATGCTTTTATGCACGGCCCTACTTTTATGGGAAATGCGCTTGCTTGTTCTGCGGCTTTGAAATCTATTGAGCTCTTTGAAAAAGGAAACTATCTCGAAAAAATAAGACATATAGAAAAAATCACAAGACGTGAAATGCAGGGCTTTCATTCTGATAAAATAAAAGAAATAAGAATAATGGGCGGTTGTGTATGTATTGAAGTGACAGACGAAAAGTATTTAGAGGGCTTCCGTAAGTATGCATTTGACCATGGTGTATTTAATCGTCCGTTCCTGAAGTATATGTATGCAATGGTGCCATATGTTATAGAAGAATGGGAACTTGTAAAAATATTAGATGTGATGAAATCATGGTTTTCTCATGCCAACTGATATTAAGCTAACTTATTCCTTAAAGCGTTTTCAAAGAATTTTGTGCCATATCCTGAACAAATCCTATTGTAATGCCATGATAATGCGAAAGTGGCAAGTCCACTTTGCCTTCATGATGCACTCGCCTGTCAATCCGTAAATTACCTGCTTCCATATAATAACGATTGCCGAAAGAATTTTCATGTTCGATTCGTCCCTCACGGCAATGGTCAATACAAAGTATTGTTTCAGCATTCTGATATTCTGAAATACAGCTTTTCAAATGAAAATCATTATACATCAGATAAACGCCATCAAATACACGATACATCGTCATAAAACCCTCACCTGATTCGTCATCAAGCCGAAGCACTCTGCACTCGCCTTCCGCAGCGACTTCATGGACATTTGACCCGAAACCAGCTTTGTCAAGTGTATCAAAAATATCTTTGTTCATACGATACCAGCTTTCTAAAAATGTTTTTTCATCAAAGAATTTCTGAGCAGTCCGCCAATCATAATAGTATATTACCATACAGATTAGCAATAGCTAACTCAAAGCTAAAAACATTAGCCTTGCTTTACAAGACCAGTATCCATTATAACATATCCGTCTGCATTTTTCAACTCCAATTTATTCTGTAGTATGTGTTCAAGAAACGTTGGCAAACAAATCAGAAGCAATATCGGGAAAATTCTCTTACAAGCTTGAATCCTGGA
>SVNI01000070.1 GCA_015066975.1 Ruminococcus sp.
AAGATATTCTCAAACTCTGGGAAGAATTCAAGGGTGTTCCGCAGGAACTGGAACTGCCTTCTGCTCCGAAGCAGTTCATTCACTACTTCACAGAAGATAACAGACCTCAGGCAAAGCTTGACAGAATGCTTGAAGGCGGTATGGCTGTTTCTGTTGGCCGTCTCCGCGAAGATACACAGTATGATTACAAGTTTGTATGCCTGTCTCACAATACCCTGAGAGGTGCAGCAGGCGGTGGTGTTCTGCTTGCCGAACTGCTCGCTGCAAAGGGATATTTCGACTGATAATTAAAGCGAGGTTTTAGTATATGAAACATACTATTTTTACAGGTGCGGCTGTTGCCATTACCACACCGTTCAATCTGGACGGTTCTATCAATTACGAGGGACTCGGCAAAAATATCGACTATCAGATTGATAACGGCACAGATGCTATCGTCATCTGCGGTACAACCGGCGAATCTTCTACTATGACTGATGCAGAACATCGTGAATGCATCAAGTTTGCTGTCGATTATACCAACCACAGAATCCCGGTGATTGCCGGAACAGGAAGCAATGACACCCGCTATGCTATCGAACTCTCTGTAGAAGCACAGAATCTTGGTGCAGATGGTCTGCTTCTGGTAACGCCTTATTATAATAAAACCACACAGGCTGGTCTGGTTGACCATTTCACGATTATTGCAAACAGCGTCAAGATTCCGATTATTCTTTACAATATTCCCGGAAGAACCGGCATGAATATTGCTGTTGAAACTGCTGAAAAGCTCGCTCAGCACAAGAATATCGTTGCTATCAAGGAAGCATCCGGCAATATCAGCTATACAGCGCAGATTGCAGCAGCCTGCGGTGATTTAATCGACATCTACAGCGGCAATGATGATATGATTGTTCCGATTATGTCTCTCGGCGGTAAGGGTGTTATCTCCGTACTGTCCAATATTCTGCCGAAAGAAACGCATGAAATCACACAGCTCTGTCTGGATAATGACTTCAAGAAAGCCGGAGAACTTCAGCTCAAGTATCTGGAATTAATCAACTCTCTGTTCTGTGAAGTCAACCCGATTCCAGTCAAGGAAGCTATGAACCGTCTTGGCATGGCCGCAGGTGCTTGCAGAATGCCTCTAACCAAGATGAGTGCTGACAATGTCGCAAGACTCATGTCTGCTATGCAGAGACTTGGTATGCCTGTTTCTGTTGTTGACTGATTCTGAAATCAGGAGGATGAAAATTATGGAACAGACAAAAATTTTAATTTCCGGTGCATCCGGAAAAATGGGTCATGCCGTTGCAGCAGCAGTCTCCGGACGGAATGACTGCATCATCAGTGCTGGTGTTGACCTGAAAACGGAATCTTATGCAGATTTCAAAATTTATGAAGATTTTTCCGCCCTGCCGGAAAAGCCGGATGTTATCATTGACTTTTCAAATCCGGCAGTACTGGATAATCTGCTGAATTACTGTCTTGTCAACGGCGTTCCGTGCGTTCTTGCTACAACAGGCTATTCTGAAGAACAGATTGCTAAAATCAAGAAGGCATCCGAAACGATACCGGTATTCTTCTCGTTCAATATGTCTCTGGGTATCAATCTGCTGGTTCAGCTTGCCAAGAAAGCGACTTCGATTCTCGGCAATCAGTTTGATATTGAAATCGTTGAGAAGCATCACAATCAGAAAATTGATGCTCCCAGCGGAACGGCTCTGATGATTGCAGATGCAATTAATCAGTCTCTTGATAATCAGTATCATTATGTTTATGACCGTCATTCCAAGCGTCAGAAGCGTGAAAAGACGGAAATCGGCTTGCACGCTATCCGCGGAGGCACGATTGTCGGTGAACATGATATTATTTTCGCCGGTCATGATGAAGTTATCACACTGTCTCACAGTGCAGCATCGAAAGAAGTTTTTGCAGTCGGTGCAGTCAATGCTGCTGTTTTCCTGAAAAATCAGAAATCCGGCATGTATGACATGAGCGCATTAATGAGCGATTAAAAATTATCAGGCAGTATGAAAAACATACTGCCTGATTTTTTATTTTCTGATAATATAATCTTCTTTCACAAACCATTTTATAGCGTTCGGATAGCGGTCAGCATGGCTCAGTACATGATTCCCGACAAATCCGAACAGTATCCATAACAGGAGAATTCCGCCACTGAGCAGAAGCGGTTCGATTCTGTTCCAGTTCTTATCCTCTGCGGAGAGAAATATTTTTTCTCCTGCTGACAACTGCCAGACGATGTTCTGTGCTTTCTCATCATTCTGCCGAACATGATAATAAATTTCAAAAATCTCCTGATTTTCGATTGCTGACAGGATTTCTCCGTCTTTTATCCCATAACTGTCCGGATTGGTTAAAATGAAGCAATTATCAGAATTTTCCGGAATCAGTTTCAGATAAATTTCATCAGATTCCGTATGTTCTTCCTGACAGTTTGACAAAGTGACAGTCTCATGATTCAGAGCCTCCAGACTAAAAATCATATTCCGGGAGTCGACAAACATAGCTGTCACCAGTGCGCCGAATATCGCAAATAGCAGAAAATAGAGAAAGACAAATTCTTCTGGATTGCAGATATTTCCATTGAAAAGCTTTCTTTCCTTTGCGGAAAGATGTTTTGCCTGCGGTGTATGCAATTCCAGATGTGTCAGAAAAAGATAATCTCCTGCCACCATGCTGTCAATCTTGATTTTCTTTCTGCCAATATAGATACAGCTTGTCTTGTCTCTGTAAATTTTTGTAATTTCGCTATAACGATAATATTTCGACTGTCTTAAATAATTCCGGTATGTGAAGCCATTGGAATCATAAGTAATTTTCCAGTTGACAGTTAAAATCAGAAATACACCCAGCATTGCAAACAGACTGAAAATGATAATTAAACTGAACTGTTTATCCCTTATGCTCAAAATCATCATAACAAGACAAAACAGAAGACTAAGTCCGCCGACTGCCGGCGCAATCCAAGGCATCGACAGTTCACCACGAAACTGATATTTCTGCTGTTTCCGATGACGTGACTTTTTCTTTTTCATAAGAATCAGCCTTTCTCGAAGAATCCGAAATGTTCCATTGCCTGATAGATGCCATCATGCCATAAATCGGCCGTGACATAATCTGCATAAGGAATCAGCTTTTCACCGTTGCCCATTGCGATAGAAGTCCCTGCACCCTCAAACATGGGTAAATCATTTAGGCTGTCTCCGATAGCATAAGCATCCGATTTCTGCAATCCGTAATAGTTCAGCACGAAATCCATACCAGTTTTTTTACTGCAATTTTTCTGCGCCATTTCGCCGAAGCCTTTTCCTCTGTCGATATAGACAAAATTTTCAGTAATACCAGCCTTGAAACATTCCAAATCAGTTTTGTCATCATAGGCAATAACAAACTTATCGAAACTGAAATCGGCATCATTGACGCTTCTCCAGACGTTCTTTTCCTGCATCCGGAACGTGTCCCGAATGACTTTCACAAATTCGAGTTCTCTGCATTCAGGGTCAAAATAGAAAGCATCCCGACGTTCATAGAGAGGAGAAGCATTACAGTCACGGACAAGACGAGCCGTTTTGAGACAAACTTCTTTTGAGTTTGTCTGATAGAATAATTCTTTTCCGTTACATTCGATATAAGAACCGCATCCGCAGATATAGCCGTCAAATCCCAGAATTCTGACATCTGCATCCACATTGATGACAGGCCGTCCGGTATTGACATACAGAAGATTTCCGGCTTCATGTGCGAGTTTCAGTGCTTTCACGGTACTTTCCGGCACATAATGGGAGGATGAATCCTCCATTAATGTGCCGTCAATATCGAAGAACATAATTTTCGGCATTAGTCCTCGACCTTTCTGAGTACATGTACCAGCTCAAGTGCGGACATAGCGCAGTCATAGCCTTTGTTACCAGCCTTTGTGCCTGCACGTTCGATAGCCTGTTCGATAGTATCAGTTGTCAGAACGCCGAACAGCACCGGAATTCCGGTTTCAAGAGAAACACTTGCAATACCTTTGGAAACTTCTGCGCATACATAATCATAATGAGACGTAGCTCCTCTGATAACTGCACCAACGCAGATAATGGCATCATATTTTCCGGATTTTGCTAATTTCTTAGCCACAAGCGGAATCTCGAATGCACCGGGTACCCATGCCAAAGTGATATCATCTTCTTCAACATTGTGACGGCGGAGGCAGTCTTCTGCTCCTCCAATAAGCTTATTCGTGATGAACTCATTGAATCTGGAAGCGACAATCGCAATTTTCAGACCTTTTCCCTCGTAAAAACCTTCTAATACTTTCATAGTAAATTCTTCCTTTCATGATTAATCAATATTATCCAGCAGATGCCCCATTTTCACCTGTTTGGTTTTCAGATAGAATAAATTTTCCTTTTTCGGCGCAATTTCGATAGGCTCACGGCTTGTAATTTCAATGCCGTATTCTGATAAATCCGAAATTTTTTCCGGATTATTCGTCATGATTCTGAGTTTGTATGCGCCTAAATCTTTCAGAATCTGTGCACCCTCGCTGTAGTCTCTCAAATCCGGAGCGAATCCAAGTTCGAGATTGGCTTCGACGGTATCACGGCCGTGTTCCTGCAAATCATAGGCTTTAATCTTATTCAGCAGACCGATTCCCCTGCCCTCCTGACGGAGATACAGCAGAATTCCTCTGCCTTCTCCGGAGATGCGCTTGAGAGCTTCTTCTAATTGCTGACCGCAGTCACATCGGCTTGACCCGAATACATCACCGGTCAGGCATTCAGAATGCACACGGCAGAGAACCGGATTTCCGTCCGAAACATCCCCCATGACAAGTGCCACATGTTCACGGCCGGTGATTTCGTTCTGATACCCGTGAATCATGAAATCACCATATTTTGTCGGCAGATGTGCGCTTGTAATTTTTGTCATGAACTTATCGTTCATTCTCCGGTAAATCTGCAAATCTTTAATTGTGATAATAACTAAATTATGCTTTTCGGCAAATTTGATTAATTCAGTCGTTCTCATCATCGTGCCGTCATCGGCCATGATTTCACAGCAAAGTCCGACTTGTTCCAGACCGGCAAGGCGCATTAAATCGACGGTAGCTTCTGTATGGCCGTTTCTCTCCAGAACTCCTCCGGGCTTTGCTTCGAGCGGAAACATGTGACCGGGACGGCGGAAATCTGCCGGACGGGAATCCTTATCAATACACATACGGGCGGTAAAGCCTCTTTCTTCGGCCGAGATGCCGGTTGTTGTCTTTACATGGTCGATGGATTCCGTAAAAGCAGTGCAGTGATTATCCGTATTATTGGCAACCATCTGATGCAAGCCTAATTTCTGGATATAGGCATGAGACATCGGCATACAGATTAAGCCTTTCGCCTGACTTGCCATGAAATTGACGTTTTCTGTTGTGGCATACTGTGCTGAACAAATTAAATCGCCTTCGTTTTCGCGGTCTGGGTCATCAATGACGAGAATCAATTTGCCCTGCTTTAAGGCTTCAAGGGCTTCGGGGATAGTATTCATAAAAATCAGCTTCTTTCTAAAATATTATTTCAGTATTACCTTTGAGTTATAATAATCAGCATTTTTATCATTATCTTCCACATGGTCAAGCAGACGGAATTCCAATTCTACAATATCATTTTCCCACTGTTCCAGTTTTCCTTCTTTCTGCATGATACCGCCGAGCTGTGTCAGGAAATCACCTTTTTCATCACGAGGAATATCAGCAATATCTTTGGGAGATAAATCATCATAATCCGGTACTGTGAGATAGGTCAGCGCATCAAAGGCAGTCTGTGCGATTCTGGATTTATGATAGACAGGAATTTTTTTAAACAGCTTTCGTTTCGTTTTCTGAAAGCCTTCTTCCAGACTGCTGATAAGCCGAATATATTTATCAGAATAATTTCGGCAGTCATTCATATAATCTGTATGATTCAGAACCGCATCCAGCAGACAGCACGCTGTCCAGAGTTCATAGCATTTCTGCAAACCAAGCAAATCGGTACACTGACAGTCATCATAATTCTGAATTGTCATCTGAATAAGAAAAGCAACGGCATCCGGATATTGTTTTTCATCAAGCGTTTGCAGAATCTCAGAAATATACTTTTCGGCATATTCGGAATTGAACGGAGTCAGCATAGAAATTCACCTCTTATGAGATTTTTTCCTGAAAATTTTATTCAATAGTCTGTCAAGAGGATGGTCAAGAATTTCATCCAGAACATCCAGAAAAATTTCTATCAGTATTTCCATAGCATTTTTATAGAAATCCGTGTTCGGCGAGGAAGTTTTCAGAGATACCGCCGGAAGCTTTCTGAAATCCGCAGAGTTTCTCAACATATTTCGCGATAATGTCGCATTCCAGATTCACAATATCGCCGGGCTTTTTCTTTAATAAGATAGTTTCCTCTCCAGTGTGCGGAATTATCGAAACGGAAAAATCCTGACTGCTGATTTTCGCAACGGTCAGACTGATGCCGTCAATCGCGATTGAGCCTTTTTCGACGATATATTTCAGAATTTCGGACTTTGCGGAAATCTGTACCCAGACGGCATTTTTTTCTTTTTTCGTGGATTTGATAATGCCTGTTCCGTCGATATGTCCGGAAACGATATGCCCCCCGAATCTGTCGTTTGCAGACATGGCGCGTTCGAGATTCACGGGACTGCCGGATTTCAGACTTCCGAGATTTGTCCGGCGCATGGTTTCGGGCATGACATCTGCCGAAAAGGAATTGTTATCGAATTCGCAGACGGTCAGGCAAGTGCCGTTCACAGCGATACTGTCGCCGATATGGATATCTGAAAGTATTTTCTGTGCGGAAACTGTCAGAATGCAGGTATCTGCACCAGTCCGGACAGATTTGATGTTTCCGATTTCTTCAATAATGCCTGTGAACATGTTCAGCCCTCCAGAATGTCATAATCTAAGAGAATATCACTGCCAAATGTGCGGATTTCCGGCGCACTGAGCCTGTAGGCCGTTTCGACTTCATCAACACCAAGACCGCCGACGGCTGTCTTGGCAGAAACACCTCCGAAAATTTTCGGTGCGATATAAATTTGAAGATGCTGAACAATTCCGGCGCGGAGTGCGGATTCATGCAGACATGCTCCGCCTTCCAGCAGAACACTGTCAATCCCTTGTTCACCAAGCTTTTTCATGAGCGATTTCAGATTGATGTGCCCTTCGTCGGATTTGACTTTCAGAATCTGAACACCATGTTTCTGAAGCTTTTCGAGTTTGGCTTTATCCTGACTGGTAGTTGCAACAATTGTCGGAATTTCGTCTGCTGTCCGGACGATATTACAGTCTAATGGGATTCTGAGATGTGTATCACAGATGATTCTGGTCGGATTGTGGGGATTTTCTGTTCTGCAAGTGAGAGCCGGATTATCGGCGATAACTGTACCAATTCCGCACATGATGCCTGCAAACTGCTTTCTTGTTTCATGAACGTGATGTCGGGAAGCTTCGTTTGTAATCCATCGGGAAAGCCCGGTTCTGGTAGCAGTTTTTCCGTCGGCAGTCATAGCAATTTTCATCATGCAGTAAGGTGTTTTCGTCGTGATATAGTGGAAAAATATCTTATTGAGCTTATCGCATTCGGCCTGACAGACACCGGTCTGCACTTCGATTCCGGCCTGACGGAGCTGTGCAGTGCCCTTTCCGGCGACCAGAGGGTTTGGGTCATCCGAACCGATATAGACTTTCCGGATTCCGGCTTCAATGAGGGCTTCTGTGCAGGGGGGCTGTTTTCCGTGATGACAGCAGGGTTCGAGTGTGACATAGATTTCTGCCCCTTCCGGGGATTCTGTGCAATTTTTGAGGGCATTCCGTTCAGCATGAGGCTGACCGTACTGCTCATGCCAGCCTTCCCCGATGATTTTGCCATTCTTGACGATGACAGCACCGACAAGCGGATTAGGGTTGACAAAGCCGATACCATTCTGAGCCAGTCTGACGGCACGGAGCATATATTCTTCAGCAGTCATAATTTTTATCTCCTGTTCTGAAAATAAAAATACCCCGGAATGCTTCCGAGGTACGCAGAAAAAGCATTCTTCTCTCATCCGGACTATACCGTCGGTACTGGAATTTCACCAGTTCGGCCTGTAGGCTTGCGGACTTTACCGCCGGTCGTGGCTTGCACACAACCTCGAAGAATTGAATTTTATATTGACATTATCATGATAGCATATTTAGATAATTTTGTCAAGAGTTTCTTTCATATGTTTTCTGTCATAATCCAGAAAAAAGGGTTCTAATATCGGATAAAATTGCCGATATTTCTGTACATCTGCAAAGAGGATATCACATCCGCGATCATCATAAACTGAAAAAATGCATTCGTTGCCATAGGAAACAAAGCTTTCTTCGTGACCATTTTCATGCAGAAGATTCTGAATTATCTGATGATAATCAAAACTGCCGGAATCTGCATAACAGACGATTCTGTTCCGGTGCGTATGCTGAAGATAATCATCATCCCATTGATAAACGGGAAGATTTCTGACGATATGATGCCGATAGGCTTTCAGGATTCCGGAGAAGTCTTCATCTGGCTCGCCGTCATACTGCCATTGATTGAAAATCAGCGCATCTGCACAGCGGTTCGGAAACAGAATCCGGTATATCTGCAAAGCACGTTCCAGAGCGGTTTTCATCCAGATTTCGTCAGTTTTGCCGATACCAAGCTCACACCGGAACGCATATTGATTTTCATAAAAATAAGGCTGTAGATAGCTGAATTCCTGACTTTCAATTAGTTCCTGAATCTTACTCATTTGAGAACTCCGGCGCGACAGGCTCAGCATTGACAATTTCTGGTTCTGTATCCGGCGGAGGTTCGGGAGCAGGTTCTGTGACGACGACTTCTGTAATCGTCTGCACAGGGGCTTCTGTAATCGGCTCAGGGACAGTAATCATTTCTGTAACGATTTCTGTTTCGATATATACAGGCTGTGTTTCAATATAGACAGGCTCATTTTCTTCCGGGGCAGGTGTCGTGATAACTGTGCTGCCGTATTCATCCGTAGCGTAAGTGACGGAGGAAGTTGTAAAAATTTTATCATACCACGGAATGTCTGTTGTTTCGTCCGGGTCGAATGTCGTTGTCAGCGTTTCGACAGTTGCCGCCCATGTGGAAAGCGTGTGGGGTGGTTCTTTGGTACTTGTGATGAAGATTTCAGCTGGAAGCGTTTCTGTCGTGGTCGTTTCAGTGATAACAGGTGCTGACAGTACAGCACTTTTATCCCGCATCTTGATGGGAAACAGCATCAGGAAAAACAATGCGACTGCCGTCATTGCCAGCAATACAGAACAGGCAATGACAGTCGCTTTTGTAGAGTTATGAAGTCCGGAAATCATGCGCGAAATTTTCATGAAAAAATATCTCTCCTCTGGAATTGACGTTTCTGTTGCATTATATAGTATAGCACATAATTCAGAAAAAAGTCAAGCGTCAGAATGTCTATAAAAACATCCTGAAAAATGTCGGAAAGTGTAGAAAAAATCAGTTTTTCTTTTTTCCGGCAGACTGTACACGGCGGTAGGCTGTCGGGGTCATGCCCACATGACGCTTGAACTGGCGCATGAAGTATACATCTGTTTCAAAACCGCACTGCTGTGACACAGCCGCAATCGCATGATTGGTCGTTGCAAGCAGTTTTTTAGAATAGGCTATCCGGCTTGCAATGACATCCTGTGTGCATGTTGTTCCGAATGCCGCCAGATACAGCTTATGAAAATAAGGTCTGCTGATGCCTAATTCATCACAGATATCCTGAATATACCAGCTATTCGCCGGATTTGCATAGATTTTATGCCGGAGTGCTGTCAGCTTGTCATAATGAGGCACTTCAGCGGCTCTGGAGACAGTACCATCAGAAGCTTCCATCAGCAGGCACATCAGGAGGCGGAGAGCATGTTCACCCATTTCCGGAGAACATTCGTTATCTTTTTCCATAAACGGAAGCAGAAGCTTCCAGATTTCCTCCACAGCAAGGGGCTGTGCGAGCGTGTGAACTTCAAAGAGTGTCATGCCGTTTTCCTGTAATTTCCGCAGGTAATTATCCGTTGCACGAATCTGCATATAACGGTATGCTGTAGAATCCTGCGACTCGATAGAAATCGAATTTTCCTCCAGCGGATACAGCAGGAATGTAAACGGTTGCATGTGATATTGCTTTTCGTTAATTTTCAAAACTGTACGGATGCCACACATCAATAATAAATAATTATTGTCTTTTCTGACTGAAAACTGGCGGATTCCGCTTTTGACCTGCTGACCGCAGTCCAGCAGACTGATTTCCTTAGTAATTATCATGTTATAAGTTCCTCTCCAAATCAAGAAATAAGTATTTCATGATATAATCATACTACATTTTTAGTTATTTGTCAACTACAAAAGCGAATTTTTTTGACAATAAAAGCCCCTTCTGCGGAAAAGGGGCTGACTTATTGTACTTTTTAGTCTGATATTCCATTTTCGTGAACGAGTAAGTGAGAGAATATGTGTCTTATAGTATATATAAGACGGCATCACACAGGAACGTGAAGGATAAGCAGATAAACTGCCGGCCGGTTATCCGGTACGGCAGTTTTATGATAATCAGGAAACATCAATCAGGTCAATATAATCCGCACCGTGCATGGCAATATGCTCTTTTCTTCCGGTCAGATTGTCACCAAGAAGCAAATCAAATGTATCACGCATAGCTTCGGCATCAGAGGGCATGACTTTGATTAAGCGTCTGGTATCGGGATTCATAGTAGTCAGGCTCATCATTTCCGGTTCATTTTCGCCGAGACCCTTAGAACGCTGAATGGTGTATTTTGTACTGCCGATTTTCTTCTGAATGTCGGCGCGTTCTTTCTCTGTATAGGCGAAATAGGTCTTGACTTTCGTATTGATTTCATACAGGGGAGATTCCGCAATATAGACATAGCCTTTCTGAATGAGGGTAGGGGTCAGCCGATAGAGCATTGTTAAAATCAGTGTACGAATCTGGAAACCGTCTACATCCGCATCCGTACAGATGATGATTTTACTCCAGCGGAGATTATTCATGCTGAACTGTGCGATATTATTAGTATTTTTCATCTTGACTTCAACACCGCATCCGAGCACTTTCAGCAGGTCGGTGATGATATCACTCTTAAAAATTCTGGGATAATCGGCTTTGAGACAGTTGAGAATTTTACCTCTGACGGGAATAACAGCCTGAAATTCGGCATCTCTGGCAAGCTTGACTGCACCAAGGGCGGAATCACCTTCCACGATATATAATTCACGTCTGGTGATGTCTTTAGTACGGCAGTCTACAAATTTTTCCACCATGTTGGCAAGGTCGATATTTCCGGCTAATTTTTTCTTGATGTTAAGCCTTGTTTTTTCGGCATTTTCACGGCTTCGCTTGTTGATAAGTACTTGTTCGGCGA
>SVNI01000071.1 GCA_015066975.1 Ruminococcus sp.
CTGCTTTCCTCGATTTAGCCTGCTAAATCGTTTTTGTGCATTTTGTCAAATTCATTGTTGAAATGCTCATTTATAGAATAAAGTAATTCTGTTTGATAGGATTGAAAATTTCTTTCGTGAATATCTGAAATAATATGAATGACTGCATAGAATTAGAATAACAAAAAAGTGTGCCGGTGGTGAGCCAGCACACTTTTTACTCATTTGGAGACAGTGATAATTTTCTTCTGCTGTCTGGTATTCCAGAACAGAAAAAATACATTTCGATTCTTATCGTAACAACAGGAAAGCCATTCTTTATCTGTTATAGCATGAAATGAAAACAGATGCAGCAGATGAGCAGAATCTATCTCATATTCTGATAAGATAGTTTCAATTTCGGAATCGGTTTCATAGACTGCATATTTCCAGTGGTATTTCTGTAAGATTTCTTGAGCAGTATCATAGTCTGCACCTGCCAGTGCATCACATACCACAGTCAGAAAATAATCTGACAAATGCTTTGACAGCAATTTCCATTCATCAAAGAGAGAATCTGTTTCATAACGATAATAAACAGGCGGATTCTCCTGATTCAAATCCTGTTTCCGTATGCCGAAACAGGAAATCCCTGCACCGTAATCACTCCCGATTTCAAGATAATCATCTATCAGGTCGTTCCAATGCTCTCTTGATGCTTTCCAGAATGTGTAATATTCGCTATCCTCTTCAATCATTTCACCATCTTTCAGAATTTCAGAAATTGTTATTTCAATTTCATCATAAAAGAACTCAGGTTTTTGAGTCCAGATGTCTGCTGTTTCCAGAATATTGCTTGCTGACTCCATAAACTTTTTAAACATGTCAGGGAGATTTATTTGATATTCTTCTTCAAACATGCTGAGTTCTTTTGACACTGTTTCCCACATCTTAGGAATATCATCAAAAATATTCAGAATGTCAATTGCTGACAGATTGTATATAACGCTCATCCCCCCCCCTTTGAGTGGCTGCTTCTGCATTATTTCAGATTATTTTTTCATAAGTTCATTTCCAGCATTCCAAGCCTGACCGACTTTTTCACCGATAGAGAAATAGCCGTTTCTGTACTGGTCGAAAACAAGAGCATTGACCTTTTCAGGGAGTATTTTATCTTTGTCACCGACAACAGATTCGTCTGCACTCACATTGATGATTTTTCCAACAATAGCGTGCATATTCTCAGTGTTGATTTCTTCAGCAAATTCACATTCGAGAGTGATGGGATATTCACTGATGATGGGAGCGTTGACAAATTCGCTCTTAACAGCGTGACAGCCTGAACGTTCAAACTTATCGGGCATTTTATTGCCTGTTGCAATGCCAAAGAAATCAGCAGTTTCCATATTCGGCACATCTGCAATACTTACTGTAAAAGCCTTTGTTTCCATGATGTTTTTAGTAGTCTTATGTTCAGCATCAATGAACAGTGCAATCTTATCCATATCACAAATCTGTGCCCATGCGGCATTCATTGCACAGATAGTTCCATCAGCACTATAAGCAGCGACAATTACTACAGGCATTGGAAACAGTGCCGGCTGTACACCTAAATTCTTTCTCATTGTAAAAACCTCCATGATTAAAATTAAATTTCATGACAGACTTGGCTTTTCTGCCTGTCTATATTATAATTATACCATAAATAAGCAAGTTGTCAAGTATGCACAAAGTGTAAAAAGATGAGAAAAGCCAAAAATCTGAGTGAAATTATGGACAGGAAATCAATAAATTGGCATTCTCTTTCATAAGAATTATTTTTCGGCCTTTATAATCTGGTCTTTCGCAACAGGTACAGTAATCATGGACGCTCTGTCTGTTGTTTTAGGTGTATAATGCAGGGCAAGTTCGCTGAATCCCTTGTCTGCTTCGCATGCGATATAGCCTGTTCTGGATTCACCAGCCGGAATTTCTTCATTCATAGCTTCCTGACCATAGAAGTCATATAATTTCTTCATGACCGGAATGGTACAGCATTCATCAGAATCATATTCTTTGCCGTCCACTGTCAGTGAAAAATTATTCAGATAGTTTGCAGTAACAGTTTCATCTGTTTGATTATTGATAGTTACTTCAAAGAACAGGGCAGATTTTCCGGACTGTTCCATAATAATATCAGGGTCTTGTGCCGAAATAACAACAAACTGCATACCGCCGTATTCAGCTTCCTGACCGAGTTCGGCCTTGACTTCCACCGCCGGAACAGTTGTTTCAGCAGGAGTCGTGTTTTTTGTCTGACTCTGACAGCCTGCGGATAACATCATCATACCTGCCAGAAGTACACATGCCAGTTTTTTATTTAATTTCATAACATTCAATCTCCATTCATAATTTATATTATTTATTATAGCATATCTGATACAGAAATGCAACTGATTCAGGATTCTTTTTTATAATGCTTTTTATCTTCATACATATTTTTGTCTGCCTGATGAATGCATTCCATTAAATCCTGATTTTTATCCTTCATGACATGAACACCATAAGCAATGCTTACCGGATGATTCATAATGAAAAATAATTTTACCTGATGCTGTAAATACTTTATACGTTTCAATACTTCTTCTTCAGAAGCACCCGGCATAAAAATTAGAAATTCATCTCCGCCGGTGCGGAATATCATTGCTGGTTCTGGAAATGCCATTTTCAGAAGCGAAGCCGAAATCCGGATATATTCATCCCCTGCCATATGTCCATAATAATCATTCACGAACTTGAGATTATTACAGTCTGCCGAAATTATCGCCAGCGGATAGTTATCTTCCATTAAGGCAGATATATATTTCTCATAATAACTGCGGTTATACAGTCCTGTCATCTGGTCGATATATGCCTGCCTTTCGAGCTTCTTTTTTAGAAGTTCCTGTTCAGTAACATTATTGATTAATGCAATAATTCCAGTGATTTCATTTTTCTCATTCCGAACAGGTGCTTTTGTAATTTGCAGATATTCCAGAATATCATCTGCATTGACTTCAATTACATAAGAACGCTCTTTTCCGTCTCTGAGAAGCTGTAAATCACTTTGATAAGCAATGATAGCATTTTCTTTATCCTTGCGGATTTCTAAATCTGTTTTTCCTCTGATAGTCCAGTCCGGGTCATCATCATGCTCCAGATGATGCCAGTAATGCGTGGCAAAAATATATTTTCCCTCTGCATCTTTGAGATAAATATTCGCCGGGAGTGCCCGAAGCATCTTTTCAAGTTCCGGAAACGTTGCCGAATCCTTGATACGCACTGCATTGGAAATGCGGTTGACAATCAGTTCTTTCTGATACGGCCATGTCACAAAATCCACCGCACCCAGTTTCAGATAATGCAGTTTCTGCGGAACGGTTTCTTCTGTGGAAATCACCAGCACCGGAATGCTTTCCAGTTTTTTATATTTTTTGATTCTTTGCAGAAACACTTCACAGGCATTATCAGGAAGCTGGGAATCTATCAGCACCGCCGAAAGGCAGTCACAGATGCGCCGGAATGTACTGATACTTTCTTCCAGTTCCGTCACTACCATGAAATTATAGCTATCTGCCAGCATTTTACAAAGTTGAGCAGCATCTTCACTGTTTTCTTTTATTAAAAGGATAGTTCTTTTATTTCTGTGGGATGTCAAAACATCCATCATCTCTCCCTCATTTCTGATAATTATTATATCATTTTACATGTACTTTGTCAAGCAAAACAATGTTTTTTACTGTTTCAGATTTCATTGACAAAAATTCTGAATTATGTTATAATCAATAAAAATATGATTCTTCTATTTCTGAAATCAGAAAGGACTATTTTTATGAATCTGAAAAAATTTCTGCAATCCAAGCCGATTTCTGACAGATGTCATCTTCTGGATGCGCTACGCGGATTCACTGTCATCAATATGATAGTATTCCATGCCGTATGGGATTTAGTCTATATCTTCGGTATGAAATGGAATTGGTATCACGGACAGGGCGCATATCTCTGGCAGCAAGGTATCTGCTGGAATTTTATTCTGCTATCCGGATTCTGCTCCGGTATGAGCCGTCATCTGTTCCGGCGCGGTCTGACCGTGTTCGGATTTGGCGCAGGCATCACCCTAATAACAGTGCTCTTTATGCCCGAAAATCTGATTCTGTTCGGCGTTCTGACGCTTATCGGCTCTTGTATGCTCCTCATGGCTGGATGCCGAAAACTTCTGCAAAAAATCCCGGCAGTGCCGGGAATGCTTGTCAGTTTTATTCTGTTTGCCTTTACGAAACATGTCAATTCGCAATTTATAGGCGTTTTCAATCATGAGCTGTTTTCTCTGCCGTCCGGACTGTACCGGAACTATCTGACAGCTTATCTCGGCTTTCCGCAGAAAGGCTTCTATTCAACGGATTATTTCTCTCTGATTCCGTGGCTGTTCCTGTTCCTGACTGGATTTTTTATCTATCAGGCATCCGGTCAGAAAATTCTGAATATCAAGTGGAAAGGCATCGGCTTTCTGAACTTTATTGGCAGACATGCCCTCGAAATCTATGCTCTGCATCAGCCCGTGATTTACGGCATTTTATGGATTTGTTTCAGATAACTTTCTTCTTTTAGTTTTAGATAATCTATCATTTCAGAATTTCCTCAATCTGAGAAATCAGTTCTTTCTGAATCTGCTCGACAGATTTCATCTGATTGTTTTCACAGCAGTTCAGAAATCTCCACGGCTTGCCGATGCTTCCGGCATAGAGTGCCGAATCATGACAGTGTTTCAGATATTCGGGGTCGGATTCATGAGCATCTTTTTTGAATTCTTCGCCCTGATAGCGTTCGGATAACAGCTTCTGAGAAACTTCTACAGGCACATCCAGAAAAATCACTTCATCCGGCTGAGGAATGCCTAATTTCTGATATTCATAATCATAGAGCCAGTTTCTGTAATCTTCCCATTTCTCACGGGGAAGCTTCGTCATCTGATAAATGGCATTGGATGTCGTATATCTCGCTGATATGATGGTCTTTCCCTGTTCGTAATCAAGCCGCCAGTCTTTCCGATAGCTGATATATCTGTCAATCGCATAGAAACTGCTCGCGGAATAGGCACTTTTTTCAGCGTCATTCTCCGGAATCTTCCTGCCGAGATATTCTAAAATGATTTCTCCAGCAAGCGACTGATAATCCGGAAATGTCAGAAATCTGTAATTTTCACCTGTAAAGTGTTCTTTCAGCAGGTTGACCTGTGTGGTTTTTCCGCATCCATCAAGACCTTCAATAATGATAATTTTACCGTGCATTGGTGATTCTCCTTTTATGATATTCTCCGCAGTAGCGAAGCCATTCTAAATCTTCAAACAAGAAATCCGGTTCTTTCCGGAAAAACAGTTTCGGACGATAGGCAGATGCATCTGCATCAAGAAAATTGATAATCATCCGGAAGTATTCCCATTCGCTGTCAAAAGTGGAAGTTCTCCAGTTATAGACAATTCTGCCGTACTGATTCTTTCCGAGCATGAAAACAGGCTTGAAAAACTGCTGTGCAGGCCGATGAGCATAGACAATCTGATACTTTTCATCCTGTTTATGGAGAAATACTCTTTCCGAAACCCGAAAATGCTCCTGATATGGAACAGCCTTTGCAGGCTTGGCAGACTTTCTTGTGCAGATTTCTTTGCAGAAACAGATTTCTCCGGAAGAAAAATCTGGTCTGACATCAGAAATTTCCTTAAACTGAATATTATTGATTCTTCTCATATCTTCGCCGGAACGCTGGGATTTATCATATTTGACAGTAAATTCCTGTATAAACAGCATCAATCCTCACCCTTCCAGAAGATTTTCATAGATTCTCTTATCCAAATCTTTAAAGACATTGAAAATCACTTTTTTCAGACTGGTATCAGAATTCTGATTCAGATATGCCTGAACCGTATCGACAGCAATTTCAGCGGCTAATTCATTCGGAAAGTGAAATTCTCCTGTCGAGATACAGCAAAATGCAATACTTTCGAGATTCTTTTCAGCGGCAACCTGCAAACAGGAAGCATAACACGAAGCCAGCATGATTTTATCTTCAGCAGTGACTTCATCATAGATAACAGGCCCTACCGTATGGATGACATATTTCGCCGGAAGATTGTACCCTTTTGTGATTTTCGCAGAACCGGTAGCTTCTTCATGGCCTTGTTTCTGCATCATCTGAAAGCAGACATCCCGAAGCTGTACCCCTGCTGCTGAATGTATTGCATTGTCAATACATCTGTGACACGGAATAAAACATCCTAACAAAGCCGCATTTGCTGCATTGACAATTGCATCTGCATCCAGTCTGGTGATATCGCCCTGCCAGATACAAAGCCGATTATCTTCCGCAGTGCCTGGAAGTTCCGATACATGAACAATCCCTTTTTCTTCGGTTTCTTCCTGCAAAAATTCATCCTGCAAATCCAGAAAATACTGTGAAACCGGCATTGGATTTCTTAAATTCATCAGACTTCTTAACAGCATTCTCTGTTCTTTATAATCCTCTGCATCAAGCCTGTTTGCCTGTAGGCGGTATTCCGGCATTTCTGCAAGAAGCATGTGATTCAGTTCTTTAACCTGTTCGAGCTTGTTCATGATTTTTTCTCCTTTGAAAATTTCTGATTCAGTTTTCCTCAAGATATTGCATGACAATTCTTCTTATTTCCTTAATATCACTTATTTCGCTGTCATTATAATGCAGATGCAGTACATCAGTTTGATATTCCTGATGTTCCGCAATGAACCGATATTCCGGAAATTCAAAACAGAATTCTATATTTCCTTCGTCCTCAAAAGAGCGATACAGAATATTTTTCAGTGTTTCCGTCCTGCCTATGGGACAATAATCCAATCTTCCGAAACTTTCACCGTGATAAAGAATCCCATCCAGTATAAAAAACATACCAATGCGATTTTTTTCTTCCGGAATAATATTACTCCTATCTTCTTCGCATTGCAAATCCTCAATCCGGCTTTGTTTGCAGATTTGTTTCAGAGTCTCAAAAATTTTTTGTTCTTTCATAAAATTTTTTCCTTTCAGAGACTTTTTTTCTTTGGTTCGGTAAGCTGATAACTTAAATCCAGAAGATTTTTAATCTGTTTTTCTTCGACAGTGCCGTCCAGCAGAATACTAATCCAGTGATTTTTATTCATGTGATAGGCTGGATAATAGCCATCCATTTCCAGAAGTGAACCCATAAACAGCGGGTCACATTTCAGATTGACTATCCAGACAGATTCTGTTTCTTTCATGCCGAGTTTATCTTTTCCGATTTGCATAAACAAGGCATACCATTTTTGATTTTTACGATTCCGGAGCACAGCGGCTTCTGGTGTTTTCGCCCAAAGATATTCCGGCTCTGACTGATATGTATTTTTCGCATACGCAAATAATTTCTGCATCATGAAAATTCCCCTCCCCTTTTGAAAATAAAAACGGCACTGCACAAACATACAGTGCCGTATTTCATTCTGATTTGATTACAGAGCCTTCTTGATAGCGTTCAATAATTCGTCATAGGTCTCGAAAGCAGGGAGTTCCGGATGGTCTTTCTTAATCTGTTCAGTACTCTTGAACAGGAAGCCTGCCTTGCTTGCCTGAATCATGCCAAGGTCGTTATAACTGTCACCGCTTGCAATTGTCTCAAATCCAATGGACTGGAGTGCTTTCACAGTAGTATACTTGGACTTTTCACAGCGCATCTTGAAACCAGTAATTTCGCCGTTTTCAGCAACTTCGAGTGTATTGCAGAAAATAGTCGGATAACCGAGTTTCTTCATCAGAGGAGCAGCAAACTGTGTAAATGTATCGCTGATGATAATCACCTGACAGAGAGAACGCAGTTCGTCCAGAAATTCCTTTGCGCCGGGCATGGGGTCAATCTTGGCGATAGTTTCCTGAATTTCTTTCAGGCCTAGGCCATGTTCTTTCAGAATAGCAAGTCTGTAATTCATCAGCTTGTTATAATCCGGTTCGTCACGGGTTGTTTTCTTGAGTTCCGGAATACCGCTTGCTTCTGCAAAAGCAATCCAGATTTCGGGTACTAATACACCTTCAAGGTCAAGACAAGTAATTGTCATCATAATAAAAATCCTCCTGATTTGAATTAATAAATATTTCCGGGGAAATACCCTTATCTATTATACAACAAAAATTCAGATTTGTAAAGTCTTATCCGGAAAAACTTTTCTGATTTAAGTTTTGGATTCTGTATGCTTTCTTGCATAAAGCCAGAAAAACAGTACCATGAACAGTTCACCGAACATACTGACATAAAAAATCAGGTCAAAGTTTCCTGTTGCAGGGCCTAATGCCGCAAAGATGAACATCAGCAGACCAGACAGAAAAATAAACGGCGTTTTCTGCTTTATCCAGACGATAATGCCGAAAATAATCAAAGGGAATACTGTTCCGTAAGAAATCAAGCTGTTGATACCCTCTGCCCATGACGGTGAAAGGTCAGAAGACTTACAGCGGATTATTCCGGCGATTTCCGCAGTTTCCAGTTTTCTTACAATGCCTGAAGCCAGTCCAAGCAGACTGATAATTCCGGTAATGACATACATCACTTTCAGCTTGATGCCGTCCCATTTCATGGCATAGCCGGCTGTTACCAGATTCAAAGGCACAAGCACTCCATGACTGATAAATCTCAGACGGCTCAAAGCAAAAATAAAACTTTCTGGAATCCATGTGCCAATGGCAATTACAAACGCATCATATACCAGGCCGATGCAGACCAGTCCCATGAAAAGCGGCATGAGATGTTTCTTTTCCCTGTAGATTTTCAGTAATAATACTGCGATTACCGCTTCTGCGATTGTCAGCACCCAAATCATGACAGGCGCACTCGCTAATAAAAAATCTCTCATAAATAATATTTCCTTTCTGATTACTGATTCTGATGTTTTGCCAGATATTCCGGACTGACGTAGATAATCACATAATTCTCAGTCTCAGCATATGGTGTAAAGCCTAATTCTTCCAGATATGGAATTGCAGCGGCTGTATTTTCATCGCCCCGGCTCATCACATAGAAATCATAACGCTGTACATCTTTTAGTCCTGTGATAGTATCTATGAAATTATCTTCACCTTCTATGGCAAGTTCCGGATTTGTCTCAAAATCGTTCCGGTCGAAGATATAAATTTCCCGACGGTCTGCCAGATGCGGTAAAAACCACGCATTCGCATTGACTCTGCCATCTTCTGGCACGGTATCCAGACAGGCTTCCAGATTCTGGAAATATTCTTTTCGGTCATTATAATTTATCAGATAGCCGATTCTTCCGGAAATCAGGCAGACTGCCGTCACCATGCATACACATGCCGAAACTGTTATAAACGTATTCCGTTTCTGATGTTCCATATCAGCCGCATTCAGGAGAGCCATATAAATCAGCAGGCAAGAAGGGCCGAAAATATACTGATACCCGATACTTGCAGCATAACCATATCCGATACCAACAACCAGATTCATAATCACAAACGGAATTATCAGCAGAAACCGACGCAGTTTGCTTGTCATGAACGGCAGGAACAGCAGAGGCATCATAACCTGTATCACAAACAGAAGTGTCTGTTCTTTTACGAACATGCTGAAAAAATATGCAGGGTCTTTCAGAACATTTCCCACAATGCTGAACAGGCTGTCGCCTTCTTCCAGTGTCAGATTGCCGAAACGTGATGATGCCATCATTTCGCCGTCGCCGTATTCTCCCAGCCAGTGATTGATGGCGATAAAATAAATTCCGGAAACTATCATCATAATCAAGCCATGAATTTTTTTCCGGCTTTGTTCTTCAAACAGAAAATACATTCCGAGACAGATAACATATAACGGCGCATCTTCTTTTACAATACAGGTCAGTGCTGCCATGATATACATCAAGATAAACTTTTTCTGGTCAATGGCATACAGCAGCCACATCAGAAGTGTCGGCAGAAATGAATTCTCATGATAATCATAATAACACGGCACAAGCAATCCGCTATAAAAGATATACACCATGCAGATTGCCACTCTTGCAAAGCCTTTATAATCATGATGCTTCACAATCAGATATAACGGTATCACACCGCCCATTGCCAGCACTGCCTGCGATATCAGAAGCGAACATTCATTATTTCCCGAAAGCGCATATACCGGCACAAGCAAATAATATATAAAAGATGCATGTACATTGAAATGTGACAGAAACATATCACGTTCACAAGTAGTAATTGCATTCAGTTCCGTCCGGAGCGAATAGAACATCTGCACGAAAATTCCGAAGTCAAAGCATGACGTTCCGAATACTTTATGATGCATCACCGACGTGATACCCACAAACCACAGCACTGCCAGTGCAACAACTGCCACTATCACTGCCGAAGCCTTATCCGGCAGATGCTCGAACTGTTCCGCGGAAATCTTCCCCATCAGGTGACTGACAAATACAATCACAATTCCGCACAGCCCGATAGCAAGATAATAATTCTCCAGTCTCCAAAGCACCGAAAATGCAAAAAACATTGTTCCGACCAGCAGGATAATCTGGTCTGCCACCTGATATTTTTTCGGTACAACTGCATAGATTATCGTCAGAACCAGAATTCCGAATATCATCCATAAAATACTATTCCGGATTGGCAGTTCTTTGACATAATCCTTCCAGGCATTCACGGCACTGATTCCGGCACTTTTCCGCATTTGCAGAACAATTCCTGATATCAGGAAATACATGCCCACAAAACGGCACATAAACATCTCAGGGATTCCGCATTTCAGCAGAAACGCTTTTATGAATGCAATTCTTTCTCTGTTTTGTTCTGACAAAATCTGTTTCATGTTTCAGTCTCCTTCTGCATCTTGATTTTATCTCCTATTCATATTATTATAAAAAAGTGAAAAATACCAGAATTCATTATAACATATCATATTTTATTTGTCAATTGTCTGGTGGGATTTCGTATGTGTTCAAGAAACGTTGGCAAACAAATCAGAAGCAATATCGGGAAAATTCTCTTACAAGCTTGAATCCTGG
>SVNI01000072.1 GCA_015066975.1 Ruminococcus sp.
GATAATATTGATGAAATAATTCTTCATGCGATTGAACAGAAAAGCTATGAAATTCAGATTATTCTAACAGATTATAAAAATAAATATATCGGCTATCGGGATATTACCGAAAGGCTGAAACTATAATCACAAAAACCGCCGTGATTCTGCATCACAGCGGTTTGCTTTTTTAGATTCAGGTTTTTACTTGACCGGACAGTTTTCTGCTTTCAGCAGACCGACAATTAATTTCATAATATTTAAAGAATCTGTGGCATCCGGATTGCTGTTCTGATTCAGGTCAGCATTGGCAAGACCCTGTGCAGAAATTTTTTCTTTTCCGAGAATGGCTTTGTTCAGAACGATAACGTCCAGAATATCGACTTCGCCGGAACAGTCAGCATCACCCCATACAGGAGCAGATGTGGTTTCACTGCCTTCGGGAGGTGTACCCCAGACAAGTTCGCCGTCAACATACATGGTGATAGCGTCTGTGATTTCGGGGGCTTCGTTGAGTTCCTTTCCGATTTCAGCAGCGGTTCTGATACCCTGACGGCTGTAGTCGTTGGCAGAATCCCAGATGAATGTATATTCAGAATTCTGCGTGGTATCCATCAGGGCGAACTGTACCTGCAAATCACCATAGAACTGATAGCCGTCCCATGTCATTTCCAGATAACAGTCACCGTCATCATTATACTGCACAAGATTGTAATCTACCACATATTTTCCGTCGGTGCTGGATTTCATTTCGTCATAGTCGGAACGGATTTCGATATTATCAAGCGACTGTCCGTTTTTGAGCAGTTCAGAAATATTGAAATAATATCTGACTTTGATTTCTTCCGGATAGCGCGGCGGCTGAGAGGTAATATTAGCGATTTCAATCAGAATCTGAGAAGCCATGTTATCTTCCTGACCGACAGCGGCTTTCAGGGTGAATTCCTGAATTTCGCCTTTCATGCTTTCTTCGGAAGGGGGAAAATTTTCTTCGGGCTTGTCGCCGTTGGCTTTTCCGTAATAGTTATAAAGTCCGGCACATGCGCCCACGAATCCGGCATTGTAATCGACAGCGACTTCATTATAGATGTAGTCTTTGGTTTCGTCTCTGTGCCAGTCATCTGCGTCAGGGCCTCCGACGAGTGCGCCCCAGAGTACATGTGTCTGGTCTTCGGGGTCATCCATGTTGAGTGTTGTCGAGCCGTGAGCCGCTCTGTGATGCGGATGAGATGCACCGTTTTCGAGGTCATAGCCTACGATATAAGAACGCCCCATGGGGTTATTGCCCATGATGTATTCCATCTGCCCTTTTGCCCAGTCTGCGAAAGTCATATCGCCTGTTTCTTTTGCATAGACAAGAGCTTCGAGCTGTGCGGCGGTGTCATATCTTGCCGAGCCGTAATCGTTGAGCATACTGAATCCGGCAGGAGTTTTCCTGAGCCATGCGCCGTCAGTTTCGGGCAGGTCTTTGATTTTGTCGGCGGTGATGGTTGTATTCCAGACAGAATCATCTGTGCCGAAATTCTTATGTGCCGTAACAGCGGCCGGAAGTCCGGTTGCTTTGGCGGCATCTTCGGGGGTCATGCCCGACCAGAATTCGAGATTCCAGCGGAAAATATACCAGTCTCTGGAACAGTTTGTAATTGGTGCGAGTTTTGCGAATACACCGCCCCAGACGGTATCCCAGCAGTGAACCCAGATATTTTGCCAGCAGTTTCCGGTATCTTTGATGATTCTCTTGAGATAGCCTGTATACGGATGTGCGCCCATATCTCCTGTAACATTTTCATTTACATGAATAATGTCATCAATATAGTCCCATTCTCCGGTGCATTCATAGAGCCATACCGCCGCCCAGGCCAGTTCGTCATAGTCATAGCTGGAAGTATAGAAACCGCCGTCATATCCTAAAGAAGTAACAGTCAGGTCAGTATTTTCCTTGCCTGCATTGATAGCGTCGGGGTCATCTTCGGAATAGCCTGTTTCAGTAGTTTTGTCATCTGTTGTTGTTTTTGTGCCTTCCTGATGGGTCTTGACGGCGAATTCATAAAGTTTCAGCGCACCTGTCAGGCATTCCTGCGCATATTCGGGCTCGGTATCTTTAAAATTCAGATAGCTGACAGCGAGAGAAGCGGCAACTCCGGCGCACATATCGGAAGCCGGGGTTTCTTCGGTTGCGAAATAGGCAGGACGTGCGAAATCGAGAAGATTTTCATTCTGGAGTTCAGGAGTCAGCCAGTAGTTATGGTCGATATTTCCCTCGCCGACCTGATAGCAGAATGCCAGAACGTCGCCGTTTTCGTCATAGTACAGGCATTTGAGGTAATAATCATTGAACCAGTGGAGAATATCTTCTACATGCCATTGCTGACCGGCATCCACATAGGCATCACGGAACTCGTAATAGCCCCAGCCGAGTGTAGAGGCGGCATAGCTTCCGGGGAGACAGAATTTCACGCAGTCTCCGGCATCATGCATACCTCCGGCCACGTCAATCGTACCGTCGCCGTCGGGGTCGAGAATGTCCTTGTGTGCATCAATAAACTCCTGAGAAAGGTTTGTCCCTTTCTTCTGAGCTGTCATGGGAATGAGCGGAACTTTAGCATCTTCGGTATGGCAGTCACCGCGCCATTCCAGATTTCCCCCTGTGATTCCGCAGCCGCACTTGTTTGCATCATAGAAATAGAGCGATAATTGCAGGGCTTTTGCGAAATTCACGTCGACAGGTTCAACAGTTTCCGGAAAGATTTTTTCTTCCGGGTCTGCATCTGCGGCGGTAACGGGCAGAGCAGAAGTCAGCAGAACAGCCACGCTTGCGAGAGAAGCAAGAAACCGTCTGCCGAAAGCGGAACGCTTCATAAAAAAGAACCTCCTTTTGATTTTTCCGGATAATGTATAATTTTATCCGGTGTTGACTGGATGTAATAAAAAATTCTTACATTTATTATTGTAGTAGATTTTCACGGGATTGTCAAGAGATTTTCACAAAAAAATATTTTTTCCGCACAGGTCAAAACGGGACTGATTTTTTCTTACTGTCAGTAATATCTGAAAGCAAAAAGCAAAGTTTTCAGCAGCTATATTACTAAAAGTATTTTTCGGAAATAATATGCCGTCCGTTTTTGTGCATCTTGTATGTTTTTTGTGAAAATTAAAAGAAAAAAGAACAGATTTATAAAACTTTAAGCTTTCTTTAAGCTAGGGATTTTATAATATAACTGTAATCAAACAACGGATTAACAAAACACAAACAAATCCGAAACAAATCGAAAATACCGCAGGTGTATCCTGAAAAAAACAAAAATTTACAGTAAAGGAGTTTTTATTATGGCAATCAGTACATTTATGAGAAAAGAACTGAAATACATGCTCGACATGAATCAGTATGAAGCACTGCTGGAAGAAATCCACAAGTACATGAACCCCGACAAGTTCTGTGTCGGCGGAAAAGACTACGGTATCTATAATCTTTATTATGATACGCCGGATGATTTCTTAATCCGGAACTCTCTGGAAAAACCCTATTATAAAGAAAAGATTCGCCTGAGAAGCTACTACTCTCCGGCAAGTCCTGACGATAAGGTTTTCCTGGAAATCAAGAAGAAGGTCAACGGCATTGTCACCAAAAGACGTGTCACCCTGACCCTCGCAGAATCAGACGCTTATATGCTTCACCGGCAGAAGCCCGTTGACCTGAGCAAATACCTCCAGAGACAGATTTTCAGTGAACTGGATGTGTTTATGAACTCTTACAACGACATCAAGCCGAAGCAGTATATCAGCTATCAGAGAAGTGCATTTTTCGGCAAGGACGATTCCAATTTCCGTCTGACATTCGACAGACAGCTTACCGAAAGAAGATATGACCTCTCCCTGAGCCTGCCGAGCTACGGTGCACAGATTATCGCTCCGAACCAGAGACTGATGGAAGTCAAGATTGTTGGTGCAATGCCTCTGTGGCTGGCAGATGCTATGGCAAGACTGCAAATCCGCAGAATCAGCTTTTCCAAATACGGAACAGCCTATAAGCGGTTTGTCCGCCAGAAGCTTTACGCCGAGGGCAAACTCAAACAGACTACTGCATGTTCTCCGCTGAACCTGCACCCCGGAATCATCCAGTCCGCAAACAATGCTATGATGTACCAGAAAGGAAGTATGTAATTATGAATTTATTTGAATCTATCATCGGATATGATGAACTGACAGAGCGCACAACTGCTGATTTTGGAACGTTTATTATCGTTCTGCTTGTCTCGCTTGTCATTGGCTTCGGCATCAGTGCCGTGTACATGCTGACGCATAAGAAAGAGGGCTTTGCCCAGAGCTACGCACTGACTCTGATTATGCTCCCTCCGATTGTTGCAATTCTTCTCATGCTGATTGATACAGTTGCAGGCGGACTTGCCCTGGCTGGTGTCTTCACGCTGACGAGATTCCGAAGCATAGCAGCCGACCCGAAGGATGTCTGCTACGTCTTCATGGCAATGGCGTGCGGTGTTATCATTGGCAAAGGTTATATCGCTGTTGCAATCATCTTCTTCCTTGTCATGGCAATTGTGCTGTATGTCCTGAACATGATGAACTATGCAGCACCCAAGGCAAGCGACATGACACTGAAAATCACTGTTCCGGAAGACCTCAACTATGAACATCTGTTTGACTCCATTCTGAACAAGTACACCAACAACTGGAAACTCCGCAGAGTAAAGACCACAAACTTTGGTTCACTGTTTGACTGCATTTACAGCATTCAGCTTCCGGACAATGTAGACCAAAAGAAATTTTTAGATGAACTCCGTACTCTGAACGGCAACATGACAATTCAGCTTACCCTGTTCCGTTATGAAGACAGAATTTACGAGAAATAAACAAAAAGATTCTTCTCTCTCTTATAAATCCCTTAAAAAGTCACCGGCCTTTCGAGGCTGGTGATTTTTTGTTTACTAATTCACGTCGGGTTGATTTATGAACAAAACATGAATTTAATTTTAAAAATCTATATTTAACATTTTATTCATAAAATAATGCCTTCCAAGCCCTGAAAAACTGAAAAAATGCGTTTTTTGCATATGATAAATCAGTCATTGATATAATTAACTATTGAAATAAAAGCGAAAATCAAGTAAAATAATAGAAACAGTTCAGTTTATGACTGCTTTGTTTCAAAAGCTTCAAAGATGTCCCCCCTCTCAAACGTTTTTGAATCTGAAAGAAATTCCTCAGAGCAGAAAATACAGACGGACTGTGGAAAATTAAATTTTTTAACTTTAGCGCAGTGGGAGTTCATCTCTCAGTTAAGAAATTCAGTTTTTCATTACAGCTCGCAGTGCAGATGGATTCTTGTCCATATTTTAAAGCTGTAAAATAACATTTTACCTTCCTCTTTATGAAAGCGTCCGGCAGTCAGGTCGGGCGTTTTTATTTTTTTCAAAAAAATCCGCAAAAAATTTTAATAACCCCCTTGACAAATTTCAAGACTTGTGCTATACTAAAATTACAGACAAAATTAATAATCCGGAATTAAAATTCAGGATTTCCCGAAAGGAGAATCAGACCAATGAAAAAAAGTATCTACAGTCTGGTGCTCTCTGACGAAATCGTCCAGAAAGTGGACGAACTTTCCTATCAGATGCGAACCAGCCGTTCCAATGTCATTAATCAGATTCTTGCCGAGCATTTTTCCTGTGTCACTCCGGAAATGCGGATGCAGACCATCTTTTCCGGCATGGAAGCCCTTATGATGCATCAGTTCCGCATTCTGGAACAGACCTCCGCACACATGCTCGCCATGCAGAGCCAGCTAAATTACAAGTATAAGCCAACTGTGCAGTATTCCGTCGAGCTTTACAAAGTCGCCCAGAACAGTCAGGCCGGAAAGCTCCGCATTCAGCTCCGGACACAGAATCAGGCACTTCTGCTCTCTCTGGAACAGTTTTTCAAACTCTGGATTCTGCTGGAACAGCATTATCTGAATACAAATGCAGAATATCAGCTCTCTCCCGGCAGGCTTGAACGCTCGCTCCGGAATCCGGATGCCGAAGAATCCGAATTCGGCGAACTCCTCGGCGATTACGTCCGCAGATTTGACCGCTATCTGAAAGCATGGTTCTCCGGAACGCCCGCACAGGAACTGGAAACGGCTTTCTGCGAAGAAGCGCAGAATATCCAGAAATTCATTTAACAGGAGGTTTTCTTTATGAACGCTCAGAAATTCACTCAGAAATCTATGGAAGCCATTCAGAACGCCCAGAGCATTGCCCTGTCCGCGCAGAACATGCATATTGAACAGCTTCATCTGTTTCAGGCACTCATCCAGCAGGAGGGCGGTCTGATAGGTCAGCTTCTCCAGAAACTGAATATCAATCTGAATCAGCTTCAGAATGCCGTCCAGACGGCAATTAACAGCATTCCGGCCGTCACCGGAAGCGGTCGACAGCCCGGTCAGATTCTGATTTCTCAGGATGTCGACAAAGCCTTGAATCAGGCCGAACAGCAGGCAGCCAAAATGAAAGACGAATATGTTTCTGTAGAGCATATCTTTCTTGCCCTGCTTGAGCATCCCGACAATGAACTGAAAAAAATCCTGAATCAATTCCATATCGACACGAACCAGTTCTTACAGGTTCTGATGCAGGTACGCGGAAACACCAGAGTCACCAGCGAAAACCCGGAAGAAACTTATGATGTTCTCAAAAAATACGGCCAGAATCTGACCGAACTTGCAAAACAAAGCAAACTTGACCCGGTTATCGGCAGAGACAGCGAAATTCGTAACGTTATCAGAATCTTATCCAGAAAATCGAAAAATAATCCCGTGCTGATTGGTGAACCCGGTGTCGGCAAGACTGCTATCGCCGAAGGCCTTGCGCTGCGTATCGTCCGCGGTGATGTCCCCGACAGCCTGAAAGAAAGAACTATCTTCTCTCTGGATTTGGGCGCATTAATCGCCGGCGCAAAGTACCGGGGCGAATTTGAAGAACGTCTGAAAGCCGTCCTGAACGAAATCAAGAAAAGCGACGGGCAGATTATCCTGTTTATTGATGAACTGCATACTATCGTCGGTGCAGGCAAGACTGACGGCGCAATGGATGCCGGAAATCTTCTGAAACCTATGCTCGCAAGAGGTGAACTCCACTGTATCGGCGCGACAACGCTTAATGAGTATCGTCAGTATATCGAAAAGGACCAGGCACTGGAAAGACGTTTTCAGCCTGTGCTCGTTCCTGAACCGACTGTCGAAGATACTGTCTCTATCCTCCGTGGCCTGAAAGAACGCTATGAAGTCTTTCATGGCGTAAAAATCCATGATGCCGCACTCCTCGCCGCCGCGACCCTCTCTGACAGATATATTTCTGACAGATTCCTTCCTGATAAAGCTATCGACCTCGTAGACGAAGCCTGCGCTATGATTCGCACCGAAATGGATTCTATGCCACAGGAACTGGATGATATCTCCCGTCATATGATTCGTCTCGAAATCGAAGAAACTGCCCTCAAAAAAGAGACAGACAAACTCTCTCAGGAGCATTTGCAGGAAATTCAGAAAGAACTTGCTGACCTGCGCGAAAAATTCAAAGAGATGAAAGCACGCTGGGAAAATGAAAAATCTGGTATCTCCAAAGTACAGAAACTCCGTGAGGAAATCGAACAGGTCAGTGCAGAAATGGAACGCGCCGAACGTGATTATGATTTGAACCGCGCCGCAGAATTAAAATACGGCAGACTCCCCGAACTTCAGAAACAGCTTGCCGAACAAGAAAAAATCGCTTCTGATTCCGGCACACAGCAAAGTCTGCTCCGTGATGAAGTCACTGCCGAAGAAATCGCAAAGATTATATGCCGATGGACGGGTATTCCGGTTTCCAAGCTCATGGAGGGTGAACGTGAAAAACTCCTCCGGATGGAAGATATTCTGCATCAGCGCGTAATCGGTCAGGATGAAGCTGTCACAAAAGTCAGTGAAGCAATTCTCCGTTCCCGTGCAGGCATCCAGAATCCGAACAAGCCTCTCGGCTCGTTCCTGTTCTTAGGCCCTACAGGTGTCGGCAAGACTGAACTCGCCAAAGCCCTCGCACAAGCCCTGTTCGATGATGAAAACAGTATGGTCAGAATTGACATGAGCGAATACATGGAAAAATTCAGTGTCAGCCGTCTGATTGGTGCGCCTCCCGGATACGTCGGCTATGAGGAAGGCGGTCAGCTTACTGAAGCCGTCCGCAGAAAGCCTTATTCCGTCGTACTTCTGGACGAAGTGGAAAAGGCACATCCGGATGTATTCAATCTGCTTCTGCAAGTGCTGGATGACGGCAGAATTACCGATTCTCAGGGCAGAACGGTCGATTTCAAGAATACTATTTTAATTCTGACTTCCAATCTCGGCTCACCGTTCATTCTGGAGGGTATGCAGGAAAACGGCGAAATCTCCGAAGATGCCAAAAATCAGGTCAATAAGCTTCTGCATCAGCAGTTCCGTCCGGAATTCCTGAACCGTCTGGATGAAATTGTCTTTTACAAGCCCCTGATGCGTGAACAGATTTTCAGCATTGTTGATTTACAGCTCAAAGACCTGAAACGCCGTCTGGCAGATAAACAGCTTGATGTGGAAATCACTGATTCCGCACGGAATGCCGTTGTTGATAACAGCTATGATGTCAGCTTCGGCGCACGTCCGCTGAAACGCTATATGCAACAGAAATTTGAAACACTTATCGCAAAGCATATCATCAGTGATGACCCTGCTCCCGGCACGACGCTCAAAATTGACTATCAGAACGGCGAATTCGTTCTTGTATAAAAAATTTCTCCCCTGATTTCAGGGGAGAATTTTTATTATATTCAAAAATAGCCCATAATCTTGCCATCACTGCCCCGAATCAGAAAATAGGGGGGCTGTGCAGGTGTTGCGAACATGACGCCGTCTTCTCTTGTTCCCATTGGTGCGTTAGTCTGAATGTACCATATATCAAATTTTTCGTAATATTCCGTTCCGTATGGCGGATACATTCTTTCATATTTCATTTTCACGCCGTCCACATCAACATAATCCGATTCGATACGATTGATATAGTCTTCTCCTTCTTTTTCAATAAAAAGCGGTCTGACTTTTGTGATTAAATCTTCTTCGGAAGTGATAGTACCGAGTATTCTTTCCGGAAACTTTTCGGCTTCATACAGAAACCAAACAGCTTCATTTTCAAAGTTATAAAGCGTATTTTCGGCTATCAGAACGGGATAGGGCGATATTAACGCCCCATGAAATTCCGTGCAGAAATCTTCCATAAGCTTGCGTTCTTCCTCGTATTCGGCAGAATCCTGTGTTTCGGATTCGGTTTCTGTTTCGGGAATTTCTGTTGTTTCTGGAATGGTTTCCGATTCCGTTTCCGGAACTTCTGTTGTTTCTGGAATCGTTTCCGATTCTGTTGCCGGAGCTTCTGTTATTTCGGGAAAGGTTTCTGTTTCCGTTTCGGTGACGGGAACAGTTGCTTCCGGAATTTCTTCCGGAATACTTTCCGAACAGCCGGAAATCAGCAGACAAAGCCCTGCAATCAGGACGGAACAGAATCTTCTTTTCATGTTTTCTGCTCCTTATGATAGTCGCTTACCGTCCGGAACGTGGACGAACAAGCTATCAAGTTCTGATGGTCGGGGTCAAATTCGATTGATAAATAATAAGTATTATTCGTATTATCGGGGTCTTGAATCATCCAGATGACCCAGAACAGATTGGCATCTGTAAAATGACAGTAAAGCTGTCTTGCATCATAGCCGTTGACGGTTGTAATACTTCCCTGCAAACCCTCGATATTTTCCTGACTTTCCAGATAATAGCGCATACTTTCGGCAGAAGTATCAAAGGGCATATTTTCGTAATAATCGAGCGTGAAGATTTCCGTCCCGGTGGCATCAGCATATTGTGTCAGCCCTTCCGTACCTTCTTCCTGAAACGGCGAATAGCCAAGAGGAACTTGAATATAGCCGTTTTCATCATCCCCGACAGGCATTAATTTACCCTGATAGTAAAATTCTCCGGAAGCGTCCGTGATAGCCCCCTCCGGAATTTCGGGTTTAGTGGCTTCAACAGCGGAATCTTCTCCGAGCGTCTGTCCCTGATTCATCACGGAAATGCCGTCATTCTGTCCGGCGGAACATCCGGACAGAACAACAGCGAATATACTTGCAATAATTAATAATTTAGATTTCATGATATTTCTGGATACCTCCGATTTTCTGACAGATAATATAATTTCTTATATCATACCAGAAAATCAGCAGATTGTCAAGCGTCCTGTTCTTCCGTTTCGGCGAACATGCCGGTAAGCTGTGAGATGATTTCGCTGAAATATCTGGGATTGATTTTATCCAGACTGAGGGCGTTTTTATCTTCGATTTTGTCGGCGAGATTCCAGAATCTCACATCTTCAAGAGTAACATCTTCAGCATCCATATATCCGGAAGCGATATAGCATCCGCTGAATCTGAATTCTGCATAGTAGCCGTTACGGATGATTTTGTCTCCGTCTTTTTCCTGTTTGGCGATATCCGTCCGGCAAAATTCATAGAAACAGCCTGCATCCTGTGCCTGTCCCTTTTCCCAGCCGATTTTGGTCATCTTGTTGATGAGAGTAAGATTTGTCATTTCCGTGCCGGAAAATCTCTGGAGAGAAGTCTTGCCTTTTTCTTCAGGAAGGAATCTGTAAACGGGTCTGTTGATTTGCGGGAACGGCTGACTGATTTCGTAATCCGAAAGCTGTTCATTCCAAGCAGAACGGATTTCGTCATCCAGTTCGATAGGATGTACCAGACCGATTCTGGCATCTTCGGGAAGTTCGTATTCATCCTCGTCAGAGGTTGTGAAAGAGCCGT
>SVNI01000073.1 GCA_015066975.1 Ruminococcus sp.
ATGGGAGTCTGGAGAATTCCCATGCCTGCGCTTATCAGCATCATCATGCCGATACCAAAGACAAGCCTGGGTGGTTTGTGTATTTTCATAGGCAGGCTGACCTGTACCGGCATCCGGAACATGAACTGCAAAAGCAGTGCAGGAATCAGATACTTGATAAACTGAATCCCGAATGTCAGCCAGAAAACAAGCCGTTCATCTCCATACAGACGGCTCTCGCCTGAAAACACAAGTTCTATATGCAGATGCAGAAAATGCATCAGCATTACAGCGGCTTTGTCCAGAATATTTTCTGCTGTAAGATAGCAAATCATGGCATAGCCGATTAATGTCCCGATACGGTTCAGAATATTCTGTTCTGTCTGGGCAGGGGAGAGGCCTACTGCGGACTGACTTTCTGAAAAGGAAGCTTCTTTCGGGTTTTTGGTAAAGCGAAAGGCGTAGGGATTTTGTTTTTTCCGCCGCCATGAACGGAACGCTTCCTGATAGGCGGCAGTCTGATATGGACAGGAAAAATCTTCTACAACGTCAATTACTTTCTGTACTGCTGTTTCTTCCGGCATATGCAATGCCTCCTTCTGTCTGTTTTTACTTTATATTTTTTATTATAGCATATAATTTTATCAGATACAGCCTATATCCAAAAACATTTTATGATAAAATTGTAAAAAAAATAATAACAAATTATGAACAAAAGAATTTCCCTGACGGGAAACAGTGATGCTGAGAGATACTGCTCTGATATTGTTTATTTTGCACAGCAATTATATTAGATGTGAATAAAAATTATAAAAAATAAAAAGTTCACAAAAAATACATTGAAAATCAGAAAATAATATGTTATAATAAAATTACTAAAAATCGTACTCATTTTCTTTTTTTATTGATGCATTTTTATAAGTGCTGTATTAAGGGGGACATCATTATGAAACATATCAGCTTAGCAAAATTTACATCTGCTGTGCTTTCAGCAGTGATGATAATCGCCGGGATACCTGTCATTCTGTCCGGTGCAGTATCAGGTGCGCCGAAACTGGAAATTCAGAATACATATGTCACACCAGATACTATGCCGGAAAACAGGATTCTTGAAGTAGATATTTCAATTTCAGATAATCCGTCAGGATTTCGCTCTGCTTCTTTCGGAATTGAATATGATGCCAATCTGATTTATACAAACTGCGAAGCCGCTAACCGTGCCGGGATGACATTTGATATTGTCAGCAATCCCGAAAAGAATCTTGTCTGGTTTATGGGTGCAACCAGTTCCGCAGGGACAGCCGCCAATTCTGCCACGCAGGAAGTCATGATGAAATTATATTTTGAAATTCCGGAAGAAATTGAGGGCGGTAATTTCCCGGTTACATTCCTCTGGGACGGCATGAACGGCGCAAAGGCTTTCTGGTATACAGAAAAATCTTCCAACGTGATAGAGAATGTCAAGGCGAATGCGGTCAACGGTTCTGTTGATTTTCACGGCGGCAGTGTCATAGAGCCGGAATCTTTAAGAATGAATCAGGAAACACAGGCACAGCTTACTGTGCATAATGCGGCAACAGAAGTTATCTGGTTTTCTTCTGATGATAAGATTGCAACTGTTGACAGCAATGGCCTTGTAACGGCTGTTTCAGCAGGGGAATGCAATATTCAGGCCTTTATTGACAATCAGCTTCATACCTGCCATGTTGTAGTGAATGCAGATGATATCTACAGCATCAGCGATTCTGCCGACCTCGTGCTGACCAATCCCAAAAGAGCTGTCTTTATGGAATATCCAGATGCACAGGGCACAGTCACATGGATGTCTGCCGCGCCGAATCAGATTAGCATTACTTCTGAAGGAAAACTACAGTTCGGGACAGAAAACTGTTCCGCACGTCTATTCGGCACATGCAACGGAAAAACATTCATGCGAAATGTGATAGTAGAATATAATCAGGAAACAGAAACAACACCGCCGGAAACTGATGTTCTTCTCGGTGATGCGGACTGTAGTGGCGAAGTCAATATTCTGGATGTCATTCTGGTAAATAAAGCCATTCTCGGAAAAGAACATCTTAACACACAGCAGAATATAAATGCTGACTTCGACCAGAACGGTACAGTCAATTCTACAGATTCCCTGAATATCATGAAGCGTATTGTCGGATTACTTTGATTCGCATAGAAAATCCCCTCTGACTCCAGAGGGGATTTTTTTATTTTGTGTTATGAATATCCCAGCGGAAAGAACAGAATTTTGCAATTTTAGTGATATCAAATGTCGTATTGTTCAGAATTTTGGTAAAATCCAAAAATCTGTAATTGGTTTTCATTTCTTTATTGTCAATCAGATTTCTGATTGCTGTAATGCTGGTATTGGGAGGATTCCTTTGAAGTACAATACCCAGTCGGTGATGGGCTTTCATATAATCAATAATCTCTGATGCCATAGTCAGATTTTTATCTGCCATGTTGTAAATACCAGCAATATTGGGGTTCTGCTCTGCTTCCAGAACAAAATTCAGCATGGAATCCACAAAATTATGCACACAGCACATGTGAAAACCGTATTCTCCTGTACGATAGATGAACTTGGAATTATCTTTCGGGTCAGTGATTTTTGCTTCCAGATTGGCACAGAATTCTTTCGTATACACAGGCGCGAGCCGGACAATCGCGCAGACAATGCCTTTGCCGCGTCCGATTTGTTCGGCAAGTGCTTCTTCTGATGCCGCTTTCAGACGGGCATAGTTTGTCACCGGCTTGGTGAAATCATCCTCATGAAGCGGTTCTCTGGTTTTCGGAATCTGATATAACTGTGTTGTGCTGACAAGAATAAACTGCTTTACTTTATTAGTAAGTGCAAGCTGATAGATGAATTCATTGCATCTGTTATTTTCCTTGATGGCATTTTCTGTGATGATGCTGCCTAAGTCATTATCTGCCGTACATGCCAGATGAATGACAATATCCGGGGAAGAACGCAGCATAGTATCTGCATAGATATCCTTGTCCAGAGGAGAAGCCTGTATAAATGTGAAATGTGCTTTGTTCAGATTGTAACTGCTGGTTTTTCGGTCAACAGCAATGACTTCATATCCTTTTTTCAGAAATCCTGAACAGAGATGGTCACCAATCATGCCGCCGCCACCCGATACTAAAATTGTTTTCATGTAATCAACTCCTCAAGAATAAAATAGAAATAGAATCCGTTTTTTTAACTATTATTTGCTTCGTCAACCATAGTCTGTACCGGATTCTTGATAGCTGCAAGTGATTCGTTCCAAGGTGTGCCTTTTCCGGCAGCGCGGACACCATTTTCACTGCTGTCGAGCATATCGAACAGGTCAGTAGTGACACCGTTCTTGAAATCAATCACAGGATTGCTCATGGCGAGTTCATTCATTTCATTCTTCATGTCAATCATTTCCTGTGTCCATTCATAGTCATCTATAAATTTCTGGTCGGCAATCTTCCGGATGTCATCATTCAGAATTGTCAGACGCTTGCATTCCAGCCATTTTGCGACACCTTCCGGATTCTGGCCGTCTTTGACAAAGCAGTAAGCATTCATGCTTGCGGGGGTATAGTAAGCATCTGCTTCGGGGTCTTTCGGCATGGGAACAAACATGCAGTTTTCGCCAAATATGCCTTTCCAGCCAGCATCCACACCTGTTCTTTCATTGATTTTATGTGCTTCAGAATAGAGCTTCCACAGGCCTACCGGGTAGAATAATTCTTTGCCTTCGCCGATATATTCCGGATGGTCGCTCCAGCCGAAATCACCGACACCGATTGCGATACAATTGGAATTATACAAGTCATACATAAAATTCTGTACCCGTTCGATATTGCCGTCTGTCAGATTGCTGACAAGCAGACCATCTTCCATGCCAATATAAGGCACACCGACAGTTGCAGAAAGACCGGATTCAAACCACCAGCCGTCAAGGCCATATTTCTGTTCCTCAGGATTACAGAAAGCTTTCAGCATTTTTTCAAAAATTTCCCAGTCCCAGTCGCCGTCTTGATATAATTCATACGGGTCATCAAAACCGAGTTCCTGAATCGTATCACGGTTATACAGTACTGCACAGTTATCGCCTGTCATTTCCACGACAGTCATATAATGCTTGCCCTTCCACATGACAGAATCATTCATGTCTTTGACATCTTTCCACAGGTCGCTGTCGAAATCAATATAATCATCACATGGCACGAACATACTCCGGATAGCACCTTTCGGAAAAGCATCAAAATTTCCGGCATAGAAGAAGTCAATGCCTTCATTCGCATTGATATAGTTTGCCAGCATATCATATCTTTCTGCGTACAGACACTTATACCATTCGATTTCGCCGCCGTATCTTTCCTGAAAAATTGCTAAATCGATAGGTGTATCTGCATTCAAATCCCAGTCAGACAGCCATTTGATTTTCTTATTTTCCAGTTCTCCGGTAAGGCGTTCATCTTTTGCCGCCAGACTGGATAATTCTTCTCTGGTTTCCGGCGCAATTTCCTTATAGCTGACAACTTCTTCTTCTTCCTCCTGCGCCGTGCTGCATGAAAATGCAGTCAGGGACATACAGCAGACTGTCAGTACACACAAAATTTTTCTTAATTTTTTCATGGCGAATAAAACTCCTTTCGCGTAACACATTGGTTTCTTTTCACAAATTTCACGCATGATAATAAACTATTATAACATAATTTTTCAAAAAAGGCAAGAGGTTCTGTAAATATTATTCCATTACATGTTCCAGTGCCAAAGAATAGATGCTTCTTACATGAGCATCTGCCAGAGAATAGAATACAGTTTTGCCTTCTTTCCGACTTTTGACAAGTCTGCCCTGTTTCAGAATCCGCAATTGATGCGAGATTGCAGAAGCTGACATATCCAGTTTTTCTGCAATTTCACTGACACACAGTTCATTTTCCAGCAGTTCTGCTAGGATGTGGATTCTGGTAGTATCGCCGAACAATGACAGCAATCCTGCAATTTTTTCAAATATTTCCTGATTTTTCTGTTCCTGCATATTCTGCACCTTCTTCCGATAGTTTGTTATTTTTATTATAACATATTTCTTTATGCTTTGTCAATTTTTTTCTCAAATCCTCTTGACAAAATCTCAAAACTATGCTATAATATCTTTGTTGCTGATATGTTGAAAAATGCTTGTGTGGCACAGTTGGTAGTGCAGTTCATTCGTAATGAGCAGGCCGTGGGTTGTTTTTAAAGACACGCATACAGCGGCGGCTATTTGGTCTTACAAAGCATCAGTCCAAAATTGAATATGCTTGTGTAGCGCAGTTGGTAGTGCAGCTCATTCGTAATGAGCAGGTCGTGGGTTGTTTTTAAAGACACACATACAGCGGCGGCTATCCGGTCTTACAAAGCATCAGTCCAAATTTAATCAATATGCTGGTATAGCTCAGTCGGTAGAGCAGCTCATTCGTAATGAGCAGGTCATCAGTTCGAGTCTGATTACCAGCTTTTATTTTACAATTAATATTTTTTATATCAATTAGTAAGTTGAAACGGAATGTCATTTTATGGCATTCCGCTTTTTATTCTATAATATTAAAGTGTCTCCTTGTTGGATTCCTTTTTCTATTCCTATCACATCAATTTTTCTTTCCCATTTTTTACCTAAATGATAGATGCGAATAGAGTCCGCTTCTTTATCAATTATTTTCTCCAAGTTAACTTTTAATTCTATTAGCTGTGCTGAATCAATTAACATTTCAAATACAGAATTTTGAACACGCACACCATAATTTTCACAGATTTTTGCAACTTTATGCAATCGTTTAGCTCCTTTGGAATCTGTAAAATCTACATCATATGTAACTAATACCATCATAAAACCATGTTACCTCCATATAAAGAGGAGTTTTTGAAACACTATGATGTTTCAATTCACGCCCCCATGCGAGGGGCGACTTCCGATACCGCCGACAACGGCAATTGGCAGACGTTTCAATTCACGCCCCCACGCGAGGGGCGACGTCTATGAAGTGTCGGCACTCGAACCGATGAATCAGTTTCAATTCACGCCCCCACGCGAGGGGCGACTTTTGAACGGGTTCGGGCACTAGATACGCTGCTGTTTCAATTCACGCCCCCACGCGAGGGGCGACTTTATGACTTACCGCCGATACGAATAAGCTTTTTGTTTCAATTCACGCCCCCACGCGAGGGGCGACATCAATATCAATTACAATTGCATCATCCACTAAGTTTCAATTCACGCCCCCACGCGAGGGGCGACTTGGGGAAAAACTGTAATCCAGTTTGCCTGATTGTTTCAATTCACGCCCCCACGCGAGGGGCGACTCACGTTTCCGAATCCGTCGTGTGTATCATAATGATGTTTCAATTCACGCCCCCACGCGAGGGGCGACCTTATCAGGGCAGATTTAGCAAACTCAATAGAAGAGTTTCAATTCACGCCCCCACGCGAGGGGCGACTGTGATTTCGCACTTAGACGGGCAGAGGATAGCCGGTTTCAATTCACGCCCCCACGCGAGGGGCGACAGCAAATAAACACAATAAATGATTAAAAGTAATCTTTAAATTTATATACTTTGACCATTCTTTGCGAATATTGCTGCATAAAAATCATAGTAAAAGTGATTTTTCCTATGATAAGCATCATTTTTTTGCGCAGACCTCCTGGGCTTTTAGAGAATGATTGAGGTCTGTGCAGTGATTTAATTGCATGTAATCCAATCATTTTCTTCAGGAAGCTGATTCCAGATGATTTCGTCATAAGGAGAATTAAGAAATCCAATTTCTACTCCGTTAGGTAATGCAGATAGTTTTACATGACAATCGTAATCAGTATAGTTTCTGGGAAGGGTTACTTCTGTTTTTTTCTGAATTTTCACCAATTCAAACAGTTTATGTGCAGGCGCACAGCCGAGTTTGCATTGACGGATTCGCTGAGTTTCATCGGAATCTGTTCCGATATGACGAAAGATAATCAGCGGAGAGATAACACTCATCTGTCCTTTGCTTGCGGAACGGTCATGTTCATACATGTTAAGGATAGATTCAAAGAGAATTTTCAGGTCATTTTCATCAAAACCGGTTTCTTCTGCAAGATTAGCACTGATGAATCCTCTGGCTTCATACAGTCCATAGGGAATGAACTGTTTTCTTCCCATAGTACGGAGGCTGTCTTCATTGGCTTTGTTCTCTGCTTCCACATAATCTGCATAAGAAGTTGCAGTTTTTATATTGTCGGTTGTACACATTCTGGTGATGGAAATATCCAGAGGCAGAATGGGGTCAACAGATTTAGCAAAAGTAATTTGTACAGGTCCTCTGACTTGTCCGGCATTAGGACCTGTAGACATGACAGCACCGAAAGTACGGACATCGTAGAACAGTTCGCAGGCTTTTTTTCTGGATGCATAGATACTCGCTTTATTTTTGTCATCTATCTTAACACCGGCAAGCTCTTTGGATTTGGCAATAAATTTATTGATATTGGTTGCGTTTTGCATGATGATGCTCATGCCGGCTTCATCTGTAAAAGCTGTTTGGATGTAATTGCGGATACGCCGCTTGATTGCGACATCTGTAATATAGCCGTGCATATCCTGCGGGTCGATACGAGGAGAATTTCCCATATCGGGGTCTCCGTTAGGATTGCCGTTTACACACTGAATGTAGAACATAAATTCATACCTGTTTTTGATTGCCATAAGTTATTCCTCCGTTTCGGGATTAGTTTTCTTTGATTTATAAATTTCTGCTGTCTGAAAATAGAAGCCAAGAGCAAACTGTGATTGTTCTTCAAGAGTAAAAGTAGCTGGGAGAGAAGTTCCAATCTGTATGCTGATTTCCTGTAACATTCTGCTGTAATAGATTTTTGAGCCTTGTTCGAGTTTGGAAAGATGATACTGTGCCATTGTTGCAAGTTTTCCCATAACAAGTGCAGGGGAAGTGCAGGCAGAAGTATAATATCGTTCTACAACTCCTGCTCCTACATCTCCGAGAGCAGCTCTTTGCAGTGCAGCATAAACAGCCATCAGCCTGCCTGACTGATAAGCTTTAGACGGACTTTGTTCATTCAGATTATCCATAATGCAAAATTCCTCCTTATTTTGATTTCTATATTTGCGGTTCAGCCAAGCTTTCAGAATCTGACAGGAAACCACATCAATATTTTTAATTTTGGGAGCATTGTCATCATTTCCGGCATACATATCAGAACGAATATAGGCAAGTGCTTTAGCCGCCGCAGTATCCGGAAGAGGTGTGCCATGCAGAATCGCATACATTATCTGCGGAGCAAGTCCGCTGAGTTCTTCGGCGATACGTTCAGAGAGTTTTGTCTTGTTTGTTGAAAATTTCAATAAACGGCTGTATATTCTGAATAATTTTGGATAGCGATATCCATATCTTGGTTCGTTAATTCCAATATCATCATACCATTGACAAATTTTATTGCAGAGTTCATCATAAGTTCCTTCATCATAGCTGCGTATCATGACGCGTCCGTTCACACCGCTGAGTGACATGATATAATAACGATTTTTCGGCATTTTAGGACGATTCTTATTTTGAACAAAATGCAATAATTTCTGAACTTTATTTTCATCTTCCTGATTTTGAGTGTCATCTGAAGAAAGTTCTTCAGTTGTTTCAAAGCCAAAATCAAGCAATTGTAACACATCATGTTCTGTCTTTTGACTGAACCAGTGTATCCATTTTGCACCGGCTAATGGTGGAGGAGCCTCCCGCAGTAATTTTTCCAGAGCAGCATTGACAGCAGTGACAGCTCCCTCTGAAACCGTTGCATTTGCAGCTTTTTTAAATCCATAAGACTGAAAAGCATCTTTATCGAAACAAATCAGGCTATCTCCTTTTGAGTGTCCGCCAACACTTGCCAGACCTGAAACAGAAGGAACCGTTTTCATTGGTTCTGCAAGTTCATTGGTAATGAAACAGCGTACTTCCTGTGTGGATTTTTTTGTTTCAAAGCTTTTTCGGAATGTTTCCCACCATGTCAGGTATCCAGAACTGTTTTCCAAGGGCTGTCCATTTACTTTGATGCTGATAAAATCGTCAGGTTTACTTTTAGGAAATGCAAGATAAGCTTGTATAATTTCTTCCAGATGTTCTTCCATTCCTTTTACGGCAGGAATAAACTGTTCATCGTATTGAGAAGCAGTTTCCAGTGTCTGCCGATAAAATTTATGTTTTTGTTCACTTTTATTTCTTCCGTCTTTTTCAGGCAGATTTAAAACAACACGAGCTTTTTCAGCAATGATATTACTTTTTGTTGCACCGTTTGCATAGCTGCCAATATCTGGACAATATGGTTTAGGCATTTCGTCTTCGAGGATATCAAATCCCAGAAAACGTCCGTTCAAATCAAAATGGATATAATATTTCACATTTTTCTGTTTGAATCCCGGACGAGCTGTCAGACCATTATCAATTGCGTATTGATAGAGTTCACCAAGCATATTATCTACCTCCTGCCGGTTTCCAGACAGAATCGCTGTCATATTCCGGTACTGTAATCACACCGTTTTTCATTTCAGCGTGGAACAGGGAAATATAGGGTTCTGCTTTTTTCGTGACTGCAAATTTATGCAAATCAAACACATCATACAACATAAGACCGAAGTCGGCACTTTCCTGAATGGGCTGAATATTACTGGGTTCATCAAAATAGCAGACAAATTCCCGCAGTCCGAGCGAGGGCTGAAAGAAACATTTTCCTTCCTGAATCCTGCGTTTCGCCTGATGATAAAGCTGCTGCTCCTTTCCTGAAAAATCGGGACGTTTTATAATTTCAGCAGTAATGCGATAGCGTACATCCTGTAACAAGACACTTTGCCGCTGTGTTCTGTCATCTTCTACCAGCATCGGCTTGTCACTGATTTTGGATTTTATTTCATTTCGTTTAAAGCTAATATATCGAATAGGGCGCAGAACTTCAATTTGCTTTATCTGCCAATAAAATTCTGCCGGTTTGGAGTAAACAGCACTTAAAATGCCTCTGGCTGCTGATGGTGTCATGACGGGATATGTCAGGCGTTCTACTTTGCTTTCAGGTCTTGTGAAGCAAGCAAAATCGCCCCAGACTTCCATTTTTATTTTATGCATAATATGCCTCCGTTCAGATGCTAGTATTCAGACTGCTGTCATTATTGAAATACAGTCCTGTATGTTCGTCATAGAATCGAGTGTCATGCAGAAGATACCAACCGTTTACAGGTTCACAGCCGTATTTTGTATGAATAAAGCATTTTTCACATAATTCATCAAGTTTATTCTCATAGTAACTTGTAACTGTGATTGGAGCTGCTCTTTTCATCCATGATTTTGAAATTCCTTTTTCAAGAGCTTCTTGTATCAATGTCTCATACAGTTCCGTTTTTTCGGTATAGGGGACGAGTACATTTGCACCAGATTGAGGAATAAAATGATATCGCTGTGCGACTTTCTGAAAATCATGTTCTGCAATTGCCTTAACAAGAGTCGGTTCATCAGTTCCATATTGCCGGTATAATTTTTCATAATACTCACGGATATGAGATGTATCACAAATATCAATAGGATGGCGAGAATTCAGTAATTTTATAATGTTGGCAGCATTTTCATAGGTATCAGCTGGATATAAATTTTTCTCATCTGGTATGAATACGGTCATATTTCCAGTGTTTCTGCCATTACGGTTACAGCGACCAGCACATTGGATAATTGCATCAAGCGGTGCAAGCGCACGGTACATATTGGCAAAATCAAGGTCTACACCGGCTTCGATACATGAAGTAGAAACTAACCGGCAGGGAAGATTTTTCTGTAATCTCTTGG
>SVNI01000074.1 GCA_015066975.1 Ruminococcus sp.
TTCTGCGGAAATCATCAGATTTTTCTGATAAATCTCTATGATGCCAAAGGCTGTCTGTCTTGTAATCAGTGGCTGGAAAATGCCTGTTCCGACCCAGAATGCCCGTTCTGTGCAAATCGTCCGGAAACTCCGTCAGGGGCTTTCTTTCTCCTGAAAGACAGTATCCGCCGGCATGAACAGCTTTTCCGCAAAGACTGGCGCAGGAAAAATTATCAGCATCAGCATGACGGTGAAATGCATCATCAAAAACAAAAATTACTCTATCAAGAACTCAAAAATAAAGGAGGCTGAATTTTATGGATTTCTGGTTTTCAGAAATGCATACGCGAAATGTCAAAATGTCTATCAGAGTCGAAAAACAGCTATTTTCCAGCACAAGCGACTTTCAGCGAATTGATGTCTTTGAATCTGAAGAATTCGGCAGATTCCTGACATCTGACGGAAGCGTTATTTTCTCTGAAAAAGATGAATTCGTCTATGACGAAATGATTGTTCATGTACCTATGGCAGTACATCCGAATGTCCGGAAGGTGCTTGTTATCGGCGGTGGTGACGGCGGTGTTGCCCGCGAACTCTCCTATTATCACGAAATCGAGGAAATTGATGTCGTTGAACCAGATGAACTATTTGTCAAAGTCTGTCAGGAATTTTTTCCAGATAATGCAAGAGGTCTCGACGACCCGCGCGTAAAAGTCTATTATCGCGACGGCTTACGTTTTCTGCGCGGTAAACAGGATGAATATGATTTAATCATCAACGACAGCACTGACCCTCTGGGGCATACTGCCGGATTATTCACAAAAGAATTTTACGGAAGCTGTTACAAAGCCCTGCATGATGACGGCATTATGGTTTATCAGCACGGGAGTCCGTTCTTTGACGAGGATGAGGAAACCTGCCGGGCAATGCACCGGAAAGCTTATAAAAGTTTTCCCATCAGCAGAGTCTATCAGGCGCATATTCCGACTTGTCCTTCCGGATATTGGTTATTTGGATTCGCTTCTAAAAAATATCATCCTCTGCATGATTTGAACGCTCAGAGATGGAGAGCCAGAAAACTCAAAACATGGTACTATACGACAAATCTGCATATGGGTGCATTTATGCTTCCCCGATACGTCGAAGATTTGCTCGAAGAAGAAGAACACAGAAACAAAACAAATTCATAAAAATATATATTTTAAATTAAAAGGAGTTATCTGATTATGAAGTTATTAGTTATCGGATGCGGCGGCGTTGCGACTGTCGCCATTCACAAATGCTGTCAGAATCCGCTGTTTACAGAAATCTGCATTGCAAGCAGAACTGTTTCCAAATGCGAAGCTTTAGCAGAAAAGCTCGCTCCCACAACCAGCGCGAAGCTGACAACTGCAACTGTCAATGCTGACAGTGTGGATTCCCTTGTCGCTCTGATGAAAGAATTTCAGCCACATACGGTTCTGAATGTCGCTCTCCCCTATCAGGATTTGACTATCATGGATGCTTGTCTGGAATGCGGTGCAAATTACGTCGATACTGCCAACTATGAAGCGGAAGATACTGACGACCCTGAATGGCGTGCTGTCTATGAAAAACGCTGTCAGGAAAAAGGCTTTACGGCATATTTTGATTATTCATGGCAGTGGGCATATCAGGAGAAATTCAAGAAAGCCGGATTAACTGCTTTATTAGGCACAGGCTTCGACCCTGGTGTAACAAGCGTATTCACAGCTTATGCATTAAAGCATTATTTTGATGAAATCCATACAATTGATATTCTCGACTGCAACGGCGGTGACCACGGCTATCCGTTCGCGACAAATTTCAATCCAGAAATTAATCTTCGTGAAGTTTCTGCTAACGGCTCTTACTGGGAAGACGGTCACTGGATAGAGACCAAGCCTATGGAAATCAAGAGAGAATATAATTTTGACGGCGTGGGTCAGAAAGATATGTATCTGCTCCATCATGAAGAAATCGAATCCCTCGCGAAAAATATCCCGAACGTCAAGAGAATCCGTTTTTTCATGACATTCGGTCAGAGCTACCTGATGCATATGAACTGCTTGCAGAATGTCGGAATGCTCGGCACAACTCCAATTGAATTTGAAGGCCATGAAATTGTGCCTATCAAGTTCCTGAAAGCTTTGCTTCCTGACCCGGCATCACTGGGGGCGAGAACTGTCGGCAAAACCAATATCGGCTGTATCTTCACAGGCATCAAGGACGGCAAGGAAAAGAGCATTTATATTTATAATATCTGCGACCATCAGGAAGCCTATCAGGAAACCGGCTTGCAGGCAATTTCCTATACAACTGGTGTTCCGGCCATGATTGGTACGGCACTTGTTGCTTCCGGAACGTGGAGCGGTGCTGGTGTTTTCAATGTGGAAGAATTCGACCCCGACCCTTATATGGATATGCTGAATCAGTACGGTCTGCCGTGGGTTGTGGATGAAAATCCCGTTCTGGTTGACTAATCATGCGCAATCAGGTGAAAGCAATGGCAGGTGTACAGCATACACCTGCCTATGTGCTGGATGAGGAAAAATTACTGAAAAATCTGGAGATTTTGAAAACAGTTCAGAAACAGGCCGGATGTAAGATTCTGCTTGCACAGAAAGCCTTTTCAATGTTCCGGGTCTATCCTGTAATTTCGGAGTATCTGGCCGGAACGACCGCAAGCGGAATTTATGAAGCACGTCTTGGCCGGGAGGAATTTCCGGGTGAAGTGCATGTATTTTCGCCGGCCTACAGGCCGGAAGATATGCAGGAATTAACCGGAATTGCTGACCATATCGTGTTCAATTCGCTGAATCAGCTTGAAAAGTACCACGATATTTGCAGAAAAGCCGGAAAAAGTATCGGCTTGCGGATTAATCCGGAATGCTCCACACAGGATACAGCAATTTATGACCCTTGTGCGCCGGGTTCAAGGCTGGGAGTCACGATTGATAAATTAACGGATTTTCCGGATGTGGATGGCCTGCATTTTCATACCCTCTGCGAACAGGGCGCAGATGCACTTGAAATTACGCTGAAAGCCGTTGAAGAAAAATTCGGCGAATATCTTCACAAGTGCAAATGGGTGAATTTCGGGGGCGGTCATCATATTACAAGAAAAAATTATGATATTGATTTATTAATTAGATTAATCAAAAATTTCCGGGAAACATATCATGTTGAAGTCTATCTCGAACCCGGTGAAGCTATCGCCCTGAATGCCGGGTATCTGGTGACGGAAATTCTCGATATTGTTGAGAATCACGGAACGGAAGTGCTGATTCTGGATGCTTCCGCAGCCTGTCACATGCCTGATGTGCTGGAAATGCCTTATCGTCCGCCTTTGTATGAATCCGGGCAGAAAGATGAAAAAAAATATTCTTACAGATTATCATCATGTACCTGCCTCGCCGGAGATATCATCGGGGATTACAGCTTCGATGAGGAAAAGCATATCGGCGGACGGCTCTGTTTTGAAGATATGATGATTTATTCTATGGTTAAGAATAACACTTTCAACGGAATGCCCCTGCCGGATATCGGCATTCTGCATACTGACGGAAGCTATGAAGTCATCAGAAAATTTGATTATCAGGATTTTAAGGAGCGATTATCATGACAAAACCCGGAAAAGACGGCTTTCACATGCCCGGAGAATTTGAACCGCATTCCGGAACAATTATGATTTTTCCGGAACGTCCCGGCTCGTGGACTTATGATGCAGAACCGGCTCTGCCGAGCTTTCTGAAAATCTGGGAAGCAATTACGGAAGATGAAAAATTATATCTGCTTGTCAGTCCTGAAAAACATCAGAAAGCCGAAATGCTCTGCAAAAATCTGAAAAATATCGAAATTCTGGAAATTCCGCAGAATGATGCCTGGGCGCGTGATACTGCCCCGACTTTCGTCAGAAATCCGCAAACGGGAAAAGTGCGCGGAATTGACTGGAATTTCAATGCATGGGGCGGAACATTCGACGGCTTATATGCCGACTGGCAGAATGACAATGCTCTTGCAGGTGCATTCTGCCAGAAAATGGGCTTTCCCATCTATGATGCAAAACCTTTTGTATTAGAGGGCGGTTCGATACACAGCGACGGTCAGGGGCTTGTCATGACCACAGAAGCCTGTCTGCTCAGTCCCGGCAGAAATCCAAATTTGACAAAAGAACAGATTACCGAAACCCTCTGCGAATATCTCGGTGCAAACCGGGTTATCTGGCTTCCCAGAGGCATTTATCACGACGAAACCAACGAACATGTCGATAATATCTGTGCCTTTATCCGGCCGGGCGAAGCCGTTCTTGCATGGACAGATGACAAGAATGACCCACAGTATGCCCTTTCCAAAGCCTGCCTCGAAGTGCTTCAGAAAGAAAATATCATAGTTCACAGGCTGCCGATTCCGGATGTCCCCGTCTGCATCACGGAACACGATTTGCAGGGCTATGTGTTCGAGCCGGGCGAAGATACCAGAGAACTGGGCGAACGTCTGGCAGCTTCCTATGTGAATTTCTATTTCACAAATAAATCTGTATTGCTTCCGCAGTTCGGCGGTGAAAATGAACAGAGCGACAAAAGAGCAGTCAGTATCATGACAGAACTCTGTCCGAACAGGAAAATTATTCCGATTCCGGCAAGAGAACTCCTGCTCGGCGGAGGAAATATCCATTGTCTGACACAGCAGATTCCTGCTTTGAAAGAAAGGTGATTTTTTATGATAGTATCAGCTATTCAGATGAACTGCACACCCAACGTGCAGGAAAATATCGCTCATGCAGAATATCTCGTCCGGGAAGCTTCCGCAAAAGGGGCAAATATTGTTCTGCTTCCGGAGCTGTTCGAGCGTCAGTATTTCTGTCAGGAACGCAGGTATGAGTATTATCAGTTTGCAAAGCCTGTCAGTGAGAATGATGCTGTTCAGCATTTCTCGAAAATATGCAGGGAATTGAAGCTTGTCATGCCGATTAGCTTTTATGAAAAAGACGGCAATGTGCTGTATAATTCGATAGCGATTATCAATGCTGACGGCGAAATTCTGGGAGTTTACAGAAAAACACATATTCCGGATGACCATTTCTATCAGGAGAAGTTTTATTTCACGCCGGGAGATACAGGATTCCGTGTCTGGGATACCGCATACGGCAGAATCGGTGTCGGCATCTGCTGGGACCAGTGGTTTCCGGAAACCGCCAGAGCCATGGCCTTGCAGGGCGCACAGCTTCTGTTCTATCCGACAGCTATCGGTTCAGAGCCGATTTTGAACTGTGACAGTATGCCCCATTGGAGAAGATGCATGAAAGGGCATTCTGCGTCGAATATCATTCCAGTGATTGCCGCGAACCGTTATGGTTTGGAGGAAGTCAGTCCCTGTGAGGAAAATGCAGAGCAGAAATCTGCCTTGCAGTTTTACGGCTCGTCGTTTATTACCAACGAAACAGGCGAAGTTATCAAACAGGCTGACCGCGCCGGAGATGCTGTTCTGACTGCGGAATTCGATTTGCATCAGATTGATAAAGCGCGTCTGGAATGGGGGCTGTTCCGCGACAGAAGGCCGGAAACTTATCAGATACTGACAGAAAAATAATAAATCAGGTGAAAAAATGGCAGTTTATTTAATTGATTATGAAAACGTATATATTGACGGCTTGCAGGGTATTGAAAAACTGACCGAACAGGATTCCGTGCATATTTTCTACACGCAGAACCGGTGTGGTTTGACATTTGCTCTGTATCAGCAGTTGATTTCCTGCAAAGCCGAAATTCATCTTAACGAAGTCGCAATGAGTCTCAAAAACAATGACCCTGTGAAAAATGCACTGGATATTCAGCTTATGATGTTCGTCGGGTATGTTATCGGAACAAAACAGAGCGAACAGATTTATATCATCAGCAAAGACAAGGATTTCCGGCTTGGACTGGAATTCTATCAGAATTATATTCAAGATGATGCCGTCCGGCTTCAGATACGGTCTTCGGTAGAAGCTTCTTTTCATGATGAAGAAACAGAACCAGAAGTGCCACCGGCTTATGAAAATTTTATTTCTTCCCTGCGTGAAACAGTTTCTCAAGAGGGCTTCATGCCGGAAGAAGTCATCAGTATGCTGGAGCAGAACCAGCCGGATTCTTATCAGAATCAGGTTCGTCTGATGCTCGGAAAAAATGCAGATGATAAGACTGTAAAGACAATCTGTGAAATTATCGCCCATGCAGATACTCTCACAGAATTAAACAATGGTTTATCAAAGGCTTATCATGACGGCCAAAAAGTTAAGGATTTGTATCACAAATGCAAACCCAAATTCGAGATGCTCCAAAAACTCGCAAAACAGCAGAATTTATAAAATAACCGTTATGCGGACTGAAACGCTCCCCTTTTGTTGGATAATGACATTCTGACAAGAGGGGGCATTTTATGCCCAGTGTTTTGAAAGCAAATAAAAAATCCCTTGCATACGTCACTTTAAACGCAGTCAAGGGATTTTTCAAAAAATTACTTGTGGCGGAGATGGTGGGATTCGAACCCACGAGCCGGGATTAACCGACCAAACGATTTCGAGTCGTTCTCGTTATGACCGCTTCGATACATCTCCTTTGAAATTCTGCCCGGAAATCCCGGACAGAACTTTTTTAGTTACTATATCCGATACCTGCAAATGCACTGGCAACCAGTACATCATTTGCATCAAAAGAATTAACACTGCCGTCTGCATTGAAATCATAGAGACTCATATAGGCATCAGAAAACTGACTCTGGTCATCTACGCCGAGATTTGCGGCAAGATTCAAAATGTAAACAGCATCAATGGCATTCACTTTGCCGTCAAGATTACAGTCACCGGAAAGCGGTTCGCCATCAGCTACCAGCACGGTGCAGACTGCTGTGTTGCCTTGTCCGTCATCTGCGGTGATAACGGCTGTTCCCTGCGCTTTTGCAGTAGCAGTGCCATCTTCCGAAATGGAAACAACATTCACATCAGAAGAAGTCAGTGACACACCGGAACGGCTGACAACTTCGCTTGCTCCGAGCTGTAACAACATGCCAGAATAACTCAGGACAGAAAGCGGCGGCAGGTCTACTTTTACAGTAATGGTGTCACGAGAACCGTCACTTCCGAATACAGTTACGACTGTTGTACCGCTGGAAATACCGGAAATATTGCCGGAAGCATCTACAACAGCAACAGACGGGTCAGCAGACTCAAATGTCATTGTGCCGTCCCCTGTTACATCCGGTTTAACGGAAACTGTCGGGTCATCAATCAGGATTTCATCTTTCAGAAAACTGACTTTTCTGGAATACAGGACATTCATATCTACATTGCCGGAAATACCGTTGACAGAACCTGTGGAAGTGTACTGCCAGAGATGATAATCTCCCTTGTAATTGGTTTCTGTTGTGTAATGCGCAAGCCAGATATTATATTTTGTAGACAAGTAATCCGGGTCAAGATAATCCAAGAAATAGCTCTTAGAAGAATAAATTCCAGCCTGATAACCGGCATCTACAATTGTCTGACAGAAAGCTTCAGCAATTGCCGTGCGCTGTGCAATGGTCAGTTTGGCAGTATTTAGACGGCCGTTGACACCGCTTCCTTCTGTTTTTTCCACGTCGAAATAAATCGGCATGGTAATATTGTAATCTTTTACACGTGCGATGCAGAGTTTGGCTTCATCAATAGCTTCCTGTACGGTAATAGCCTGCGTAAAGAAATATGCACCGACATTCAGACCGGCATCAATTGCGCCCTGCATATTCTGATAATACTTGTCATCTGTTCTCAGCAAACCGCCGTCATAGCCACGGTAACCGATGCGGACAACTGCAAAATCAATACCATCAGCGGCAACAGATTTCCAGTCGATTACGCCGTTATGATAAGAAACGTCAATGCCGTTGCTTTTAGCATAATCAGCATATTTACTGTTATGTACCAGATTCGCTGTATCTGCGGACGAAGTGGAAATCGGCTGAGAAGAAGAATCTGCTGTAATGACTCTGAAAGTTTCTGGGTCATCTGCATTGCCTTCATAACCAGTAATCATAGCATCTACAATTTCGGCATCCTGCGTATTGGATGTTTCTGCATCTACATAATGTTCTCTTACAAATCCGGGCAGATACTGAACAGCGAGCAGCGCTGCTGCAAGCACAGCAGCCGTTTTTACGAACTTCATTGGTGAAAATCTCCTTTTGGTTTAAAATCATTGAATTTTTTCGGGATGAAAAATTCTTTTGCGATTCAGAATATTCGGTTCGGACAAGTTATAGTATACCACATTTCGGAAGAACTGTCAAGTTTTCCATCTGATTTCCGGCATTTTTCACAAAGTTAAAACACTTTTTCAGGATTTTTCCTGTAGGATATTCATAAAAATGCACAAAGCCTTTCTGCATTTTTCGAGTTATTTGTATAAAACGTGAAAATTCAAAAAAAATTCAAATTTCAGTTGCATTTTTTTCACAGATATGTTATACTGAAATTGTGCACAAGTGACAGAAAACAAGGTGTTTTCTCCCGGTGTCTGCGTTACCGGTTTTTTGTGCAGTATTTCTAAGAGGAGGAATTTTTTTATGAAAAACAAAAAAAGTCTGAAAAATCGTATTGCGGCTGGCCTGATGAGTGCTGCAATGTTAACTTCTGCAAGTGCATCTGCTATGATGAGCATCCCTGCCGTTGCTGCCGATAATGATTATTATGAAGCACTGGCACTGTCGCTCTATTTTTTTGATGCCAATGCCTGTGGCAGTGATGTGGACAGCAATGCACTGACTTGGAGAGGAAATTGCCATACAGAAGACGAAACCGCCCTGCTTTCCAATGCAACCAACTTTGATTCTTCTTATAAATCATTGGTTGACCCGGACGGCGACGGCAAAGTAGATGTCGGCGGCGGCTATCACGATGCAGGCGACCATATTAAATTCAATCTGACAATGGGCTTCGGTATGTCTTCCCTGGCTATGTCCGAATATCTTAACCCCGGCATTTATGAAAAAGCAGGATGCAAAGAACATCTCATGGCTATCCTGAAAAGAAATGCTGAATATATGATGAAAACCACTTTCCTGAACAGTTCCGGCGAAGTGGCTACTATCTGCTATGTTGTCGCTGACGGCGGTGTTGACCACAGCATGATGACTCCCCCTGAAGAACAGCACTATGACAGAGCTACTTACTGGCTGACTGCCAACAGCAATAACTCCGCTGTCTGCGGTGAAATGGCTTCCGCACTTGCCGGTGCAGCTTATGTATGGAAAGATACTGATGCTTCTTTCGCCAGCGAATGCCTGAAATATGCAAAGGCTATCTACAATTTCGGCACACAGCATAAGGGCAATGAAATGACAGGTCAGAGTCCCTATTATTCTACAGATTCCATGTGCGAAGATGAACTTGCTCTGGCACAGGCATGGCTGTGGATTTGCGGTGAGGGTTCAAAGCCTACTCTGACTCCTTCAAACGGCAGCTACAACGGCGTATATGACTATTACCGTTATACATGGGATAAAGTATGGCAGGGGTATTCCGCACTGATGTATAAGGCTACCAAGGACAACACATTCAAATCCGAACTGGAATTTGAAGTCAACAACGCAGGTGGAGTTAATGCCGGCAAATATAACGGAGATGGCTGGGGGGCTGCACGTTATAACTGTGCTCTCCAGATGAGTGCGCTGGTTGCCGCTGACGGCAATGCTTCTTCCTCACTGGCAACAGGTGCTAAATGGCAGATGGATTACATTCTTGGCGGAAATCCTCTGGGATACAGCTTCCTGATTGGCTACGGCAGCAAATGGCCGACTCATATCCATCACAGAGCTGCTAACCCCGGTGACCTTTCCAACAACCCGGAAGCAAAATATACACTTTACGGTGCTTTAGTCGGCGGTATCGATGCTTCCGGCAATTATGAAGACCATTCTGATAAATATCAGTATACAGAAGGTGCTCTTGACTATAACGGCAGTTTTGCGCTTGCCTGCGCTGGTTTGGCTAATCTGTTCGGCGGTTCTGACAAGGCTGCTGCTAATATCGTAAGTTCTGCATCTGAAATCACATATCCGTTCAATTTCCTGTCCGATACAACTGTTGTGACACCTACAGAACAGGAAACGACTGAAAGCACATCCACAACTGAAAGCACCAGCAAAGAAACCACAACTACAACTCAAACTGACCCTGTAGAAACTTCTTCTGTTGTTTCCGGCGAAGTAGCTGCTACTATTACTGAAAAAACAGGTACATGGGAAGAAGATGGTTCTCCTCGTACTTACTGGGGTGTAGATACCACAGGTGCTAAGAAGCTGATTGTTACCCTCAAGATTACATCTAATGATACAGAAGCAAGTGGCTGTTTCAATCCTTCCAATGCAACAGACTGGTGGGAACCCACTGACTGGAAAGCAACTGTTTCCAACGGCACTGTTACTCTTGAATATACACCTAAAGCAGGTGAATCTTTCGTAGATGTTCATGTATGGTGGCCGCACAATGCCGCTGAACTTGTCAGTGCTGTGAAAATTATGGAACAGACTGCTACAACAACAACAAGCACTACTACCACCACAACAACTACTACAGAAAAAGTAACCGAAACTACCACTACAGAAACCACTCCAGTTAAGGCTACAAAGCTCGGTGATGCTGATAACGACGGTAGAGTTGATATTCTCGACGTTATCACCGTTAACAGGGCTATTCTCGGCAAGGAAAATCTCTCCGCAGAAGGTCTGAAGAATATCGATTTCAACGGCAACGGAAAGTCTGATTCTGAAGAAACCCTCACTA
>SVNI01000075.1 GCA_015066975.1 Ruminococcus sp.
GAAATATGGTGAATCTGATTGGACTTCATGCAGTACAGGCATTACTTCTCAGAATGAGTCAATACAAGTTGCTCTCCCTGATGGAACTGCAAAGGTAAAAATTGAAGTGTATGAAGTAAACCGTACTATGAATTTTACACAGGACAGTGGAAAGCCATTCAAAATGGATGTGAAATTCACACTTAATCCAGAAGATGAACGTTTTTCTGACCTGATTTCTGGCAGTGACAAACTGAGCGAGAACCATATCAGAATTGTAAACTACAGTTATATGCAGGCGTTATTTGAAAGAAATAATGTCACATATGACCTTGCGGCATATGACAATGCACAAATTGATAAAATAAACCAAGATTATGGTGCAGGCAGTTATGATAACCATGGACTTCCTACATGGGTCAATAATATCGCTGGCACTGATTTAGCCGGAACAATAACGAATGCAAATTCAGCAGCGGAAGTGCCTTCCGGTTTAATTCCTTATCGTGCTCATTCTAATATTTATCTTCGTTCCGCAGTTACAAAACTGGTTTCTCGTACAAATGTAATTAAGGATTTAGAATTTTCTGTTACGCATGATACAGGTCAGGATAAATGGTATGGTACTGATAAAGACTCAGAAAATCCTGTTGTAGAGCATCCCTTTGGCAATCTGGCTGAACGGTATGCTTCTGATGACACCTATTTTGGTATTCTTGAAACCTATGCAACTCTGAAATCCGAAAATCCTGTTACTTTGAAAGAATTTGTAGTAGTTGCAGAACTGCCCGAGTTTGTACAGCTTCCCAAAGATGAAAACGGACAGGTAGATTTGGAGCAGATTTTTAACACTATTAAATTTGAATCAGAATATTTTACCGGAGACAAAAACAATACCAAAAAGGTGAGTGAAACTAATCTGAAACTCGGTGAAAATGTTTCTATTATTGTAGAAGAAACTCCTGCATCTTATGATGAACAAGGAAATCGTATTTCGCCAAATACAAGGATTATTGTTAAGTTTGATTTTTCTGTTGGTGCAGCACTGCTGGCGGATTCTCTCACAAAAGTTTCTTTTCAGTATCCAGTTGTTGTATTTGCGGAAAATGATGAGCTTGAAAAAACAACGACTCTGAAACCGAAATCCTATACACTTCTCACAGATAAAGGTAAAACTACAGCCATTCAAGAAGGCTATAACAATGGTAATGAGGCATATGATATTGAGGATATTGACAAAAACAAAGTCAGCTCCGAACAGATGATTGCTGAAAGTAGCAATGCACTACATCTGAATGCTTCCAACATTGATATTCAAACCGGAAACCATAAACACGTAAAAACAGCATTTTCTACGGGTGGTTATACACGTGACTCGTATGTACATGGATATGTGCAAGACTCTGATAATCCGGATGCTGTCAATGATGGGGCATTATACACTTATCGTCTCAGGTTCATCATGAATACTATGAGTAAGGAAAATTTGAATTATGCCTATATTTATGATGAAATTGAACGTTTCAGTGATAACGACTATACTGATACCACAGATGATACTGCTCATTCACAATGGCAGGGTGTCGTGCTGAGCGTTGATGTAAAAGATATCATACAGCAGAGAATCCAACATGGCATTTATTCCCAGCCTGTTGTGTACTACATTGACAAGAGTGATGTTGTTGACAGCAATAATAATGTCATGTCAACATCTGAAAATTATCTCCTGAAACAAACTACTGATGGTTCTATTACTGGCATTGCTCCTTCTGAAGTACATGACTTTATTACAAATCCTGATAATAAATGGAAAAGGATGAATTATGTAGAGTCTGACCAAATCAGTGGTTTGTACTATACATGGAAACCACAGTCAGGTGATGAACCTTATGCAATTTGTGTGGAACTGATTGCAAAAGAAATTACAAATGATACACCTTTGCTGGGCAATTTTGCACTAAAAGATATCCCTCTCAATTACAGCGGAGTATTTGAAACAGATGTATTTGTCAATATGCGTGCGCCTGTTGCAGATGCATCAAACATTCAAAAAAAGGCAAGAAATCGTTCTGTTTCCATTTTTGACATCAGCGCATTACCTGATAAAAGCAAACCCGCTGAAATTACATCTGTTCGTCTTGCAAATAATCTGAAAATCATGAAAGTAGACTATACTTCTGTAAATAAAACTTTATATGGTGCAAAATTCAGCACATTTGTTTTGAAGAACGAAAGTGTTGATGAGTTGGAATATGCTCAGCGAAATTCTACCCAAGTAACAGCAAACGGACGTACAGAATATTACAAGGAAGATATGAAAAACATGGCAACTAATGCCAGCGGTATTCTGGAACTTCCCTTAGCGACAGGAGAATACTATATCTGGGAAACAGAAGTCCCAAATCATTATGTTGAAAATACGACACTTTATCATATCAATTTTACAGCATCTGGTCAGGCAGAGGACAAAGGTGCATACGAATTGATGGATGATACTGATATGGCTGTGTCTGATTTGACCTTTACAGAAGACGGAACAACATACAAATTCAAAGCAGTTTCCGATGATAAATACAAAGATATGATTGAGATAGATTCCAATAATAATGGTCTTATCAGTATTAAGAATAAAATGGATGCTAAAGCAACAGCATACTTTACAAAAGTAGATGCACAGCATACCGACTGGCTTGTTGACGGAGCAACATATCAGCTACTTAAATATGCCGAAGATGATGACCCAATTCCAGTATCTGTATATAGAAACACAGAAACTTTCGATGAAAAACCTTATTATTACTATGAATGCACCAATTCAGAAGGTTCTATTCCTGTAGACGGCATTACCAGTGGTGAAGGAGTCTACCATCAATTTAAAAAAGATGAAAACAATACCATAACTGGTATTACATCTGAAATAAAAAATGGGTTGCTTGTTATCAGGAATCTTGAACCTGGTGTGTACGTCCTTCGTGAGATAAAAGCTCCAAACGGTTATCAGCTCTCTGCAAATGATTTCACTTTTATGGTCAGCTTTGATAATATGGTTAAGTATATTGATAAATCTGTAGTACCCAGTGTTGAATATACTATCGTTGAACTTGAAAGTGAAGATTCTGTTTTGGAAGATGATGAGCAGCCATGCAGTATTACCATGCAGAAAATTGATGTGACTAACAACAATAACAAAATTCAGGGTGCAAGATATGCACTTTACCAGTTACAGGAACGTCCGCAAAATTCTGAACTTTCAGAAACAGAATGGAAACAAGCTGCTGCAAATATCCGTAAAAGATGGAGTACTGCTTCTGAAGAGGATAAAGCCCTTTATTGGGGAAATCCAGTTAAAACTTCTGCTTCTAATTCAGGTGGTTATGTTACATTCAATAATGTCCAGTTTGGTACTTACATGATACTGGAAACCCGTGCTGCTTCTGGATATAAAATCAATTATGGCTATATCTATGAAAATAATAACGGAGCGGAAGTTTTGAAGTGTGCTTATACAAGTACAGAAGGCTGTGTTGATGAAGATGGATTGATTACAATTAATGCTGATATTGCTCATGCACACTTAAAAACAGATATTACTCTCCAACACAAGGAAGAAGAAAAGACAGGTTCTCTGCGTATCAACAAATATAATCTGCAATCTGATGGTACACGGCACTCATTGCCTAATGCGGTCTTTGTATTGTATAAGCAACTCGGAAGTACTCCTGATATTTCTACGGACACAAAAATTGACGAATACGTTACACTTTCTACTTCTGATACATGGAATGGCTGGACACAGCTTATTCCAGAACTGCAATGGGGAAATTATTATGTCATTGAAAAAACAGCTCCGTCAGGATATGAAAAAGCAGAAGGCATTGTATACCAGTTTGAAGTAAACCGCTTTACTGCTGATGACGGAAATTATCCTGAAATCAAGAATGAACAGAAAAAAGGAACTGTTACATTAAGTAAACGTGATAAAGAAGGCACAAAAGATACTGACGGAAAATATCCTATGCTTGAAAAAGAAGCTGTATTTGAATTGCTGTACGTTTCTACAAATGCAAATATCTCTGATAAAAATGTCTATGTAAAGCTGGAATCCGCTGGTGGTAGTACTGCCCCAAACATTTATACTATCATTAGTGAAGATGAGTATAATAATATGAGCGAGGCAGAAAAAACAGCGGCAAAAGCTGGGAAAGAAGTATCTACCAGTGGCAGTGGAAAACTGACTGTGCAAGGGCTTGAGTGGGGGTCTTATTATTTTAAAGAAACCCGTCCACCTGTTGGATATGCCAATGCTGAAGATATTGCATTCAAAATTAACCGTCAAAGCTGTGAAATAGAACAACAGCTCGACTGTCTTGAACCAAAAGCAACAGCCTATATCAATATCGATAAATATATTGATACTGCCAATTATGCAGATTATATTGATGCTTACGGCAATCCGACATTTATTTTCAGAATTACAGAAATTTCATCTATGCCAACAGAAACAAATCCGAATCCAGCTCCAAAGCCAAATGGAAACACTTATTTAAGAACTGTGACTTTCAATGGCTCTGATACACATATGTTTGAAAGCATTTCTGTAGGTGCAGGCTATTATATGATTGAGGAACTGAACAACCCAAGGTATGAATTTGTGAGTTGCAAAACAGTAAAATACGCTGCTTCGGGAACAGATACGGACTTAATAAAGTATCTCAATGATGCATTCGAACAAAATTACTGCACAAATATCAATGGTTATAGTACATCAAATGTCATTGCTTATTGTAATCTGCTGGAAGATACTTCTCCTAATATGGCAACTTATCGTGTGGAATATCACAACAAAATCAAACGATATGACCAGCTTTCTCATGCAGACAGCCAGCCGAACCATTTCTCTGCGGCAGAGCGTTATATCACAGGTTTAAGCGTGGTATATCCTGAAATTATTCCAGTATATTCTGACACTGATACATTTGAATTGGATAAAACTGCACTGGAAGCCCGTCTGCTCTATAACAAGGCTGACCTTGTAACAGATCCTGAAAATGAAGGCACAATTTTGACTGCTGACCAATTAAAAAGTCTGAAACTGGAAATTCTCAGCATCGATAATTATGGTGAAATCAGTGATACGGTCGGAACTCAGAAAGTGGTAATTCCGGCAGATACCGCCAATTGTTCAGGGCAACCTCATGAAGTGAAAGTGACATTTACTTATGAAGGCATTGAATATGAAACAAAACTCACGCTTAACTATTCTACTGTTAAAACTGACCTTATCAAGCGAGTAACGCTCCGACAAGATGTCAATTTTCCGTCTATGGCATATGACATTCCTGATGCTGTTGATAAAAAGCAATCCGTTACATTAGTATTCAAGCAAAGTGCACATGCTGAAACTTATGATTCAGAACATATCGAAGTTTCTAACATAGATGAAGATTTGGCAGCACCAGATACTGAAAGCTATCCTAAAGCCGGCTATGCAATTGATGTATCAGGCTATCGTCTCAAAAACTGGCAATATGAAAAGCCTGACGGTTCAATTGTCAATCTTGACGGCACAAGTGGAAATCCAAGGGTTGTTACACTGAAACAATTGCAGGATTATATTTTCAGTGATGAAAATTATAACCTGACGAATTTCAAATTTTCTGCTGTGCTGGAGGAAATTCCAATCACCGCAGAACTGGAAGCAAACGAGAGCAGTACATTTGCTTCTAATGGCAGAGTTAAATTGAATATAACTAATGGCAATATAACCGCTGTCAAAAGAGGAAATGCCAAAGGATATAAAAATGCAAGCTCAAAGGTTGAATATAGTAAAACAGGCACATACTCAGACTGTATCAGATTTTATTTGGATAATAATGTGATTTACTGGTATACTGTAGATTCTGAAGGTCTTCCTACTGAAGGCGATGTATACGTTTCTGGCTCTTGCTCTGAAATGTTTAAGGGCTGGTCTAAACTGGCGGATGTAAGCAGTATTTCTAACTGGGATTTTGGTGAAGTTAAAAATATGTATCAGATGTTTTATGGATGTAGCAATCTTACAAATGTAACATTCAGCAGACCTATTTCGATGAAAAATTCAAGTACTTATTTCTTTAATCGTACCTTCCAAAACTGTTCTAAGTTGGAATCAGTAACAATGGCTATTGATACTTCAGATGTTAAATCAGCAAATTATGCACAATGTAAAGAAATGTTTAAGAGCTGTAGTAAACTGACTACTGTAAATCTGTCTGGTAATTTCACAAATATATACAATGTCCACGGAATGTTTAATGGATGTACTCTTCTTACTGCGGCTGAATTTATTCGCATGTTTGGTACATGGACAATGAGAACAGATATTTCTTCTTTGGAAGGCGGAGCTACAGGTAATGGTGCAAAGTTGTTTGACGGCTTTACTGCAATAAGTGTAGACACACAATTTGAGGATGCTACGGGAAATAAATTCCAGCGTAAGAACATTTATATCGAATATGTTTCAAGTTAACATATTTTTTATAACTTGCCCAAAAAGAAAAGAGAAACCGGCGGAGGATAACCTCTTCCGCTGATTCTCCCAAACATCGCAGATGTTGTCATGGCATTCCCTCACTCCGTTCAGAACTTACACAAATATTAACTTTGGTTTCATCAATTTTATATAGGCGATTGCAAAATACAGAACCAAGATAGTAAAAGGAAGTGATGAAAGAAATATGAGAATGAAAGATTAGATTTTTCAGGCAGGAAAGAAAAAAACAAGCATAACAAGGCACAACAAAAAGACCGATGGTACATCAGTCAAAAAAATATGAAAAATAAAAATTCAGGCAGCAAGAGCGGCAATTTTGCGGATGCTTTTATAGAGTTTTTCCTTACGAATGGCTTTGGCAAGAATCACACCGATAAGCTGGGTGCATCCTGCAAGGAACAAATCAAAGCGGATTGTTTTCGGATGAAGTGTTTTTAAATTGTCAAGACCAAAAGTATTTTTGAACAGATTGATGGTGCGCTCTGCAAGAGTTCTGTGTTTGTAAAGATTTTTCCAATGCTGTGTATTTCTGGGAATGCCGGGAGTATCTCTGAAACTCTTGTTAGGATAAGTATAGGTGCATTTTCCGTAAGAAGAATTTGTACAGGGAGTTTCACAGGTACATCTCCGTGTATTGCCGGTCTGAACAGATTTATGACAGACCCATTTGTACCGCACAGAACGGTGCTTTCCGCCTGATTTTCCAAGAAATGTGAACTGTGTTCCATCCAAAGGACAGACCGGATTTCCGTACTGATTGAAACAGGCAGAGGATGATTTGGAATTTCTTGGATTCATCGGAACACAAACTCTTGAAAAATGGAATACATCTCTGAGCATGGCATAAGTGTCATAAGAATCAAAAGAAGCATCACCAAGAAATGTGGAATAAGAAAAATTCGGATGCAGATGAAAGAAATCAGAAAGAACAGGTTTCAAAGCTGTAGAATCGCCGATTTCCTTGTCTTTGTCGGGATTGTCAGATTTCTGTGAAACGAACCCCGGATGCTGTTTTCTGAAAGAGGCATCAAAAAAAGAAATGTGTCTGACAATGCCTGCTTTGTAAGCATAGCAGAAATGTCCATTGATATACTGCTGTTTTGCCGCCGGTGCTTTTTCTGCTTCTTCGGGAAGGAATGCATAAACGCCTTGATATGGGTCGAAATCTGGATGTGATTTTGAAAACCTCTTTGCCTGAGTCAGTTTGTTATTCAGAAATTTTGGATTGTTTTCTTTTACCTGCAGTTCGATTCCGGTGGTGTCAAAAATCAGATAATCCGATTTCCGGGAATCGAGTTCACGGCATATCGGTTCTGTGAGTTCCACAAGCCGATAAAATAATTGCTCTATATATGGACAGAAATCCCGCCGGAACCGGGAAAGCTGAGAACCATCCGGAAGTTTTTCAAATGCACAGTATGCTCTGAGTTCTTCTGAAAAATGCAGAAGTGTGAGAAGCTGCGTATCTTCTTCCATTCCCAGAATCGGTTTCAGCAGCAGTGCCTTCAGAAAACTGGTCAGAACATTAATCCGTTTACGTCCTTTGTGCAGATAGTATGCACAATGAAAAGATACCGGAATGAGTGCATCAAAGTCAATATATTTTTCAAGAAGAGATACCAGTCTGAAGTCGTTCTCTTCCATGGCACTCATCACATCTTCACAGCTGAGTTCCAGCTGTACACATTTATTTTGCATGATTTTTTCTCCTGTTTTTGCTGGTATGGTTTTTTTACACTTCTATAAATGAGCAACTGAAAAAAATGCACAAAAAGTAAAGACAACCGACTCCAAAAGAGTTATAATGTAATTGCAGAATATACTATGCTCTATTTCTAATTCAAGCAAAAACGAACATCTAAGATTTGAAAATGAAAAGAAAGCGGTGAAGCAAGTTTATCTTTGTAATGAATATGTGCAGTGCAGATGAAAATTTCTACAGCATCAAAAAAGCAGTCAAAAGAATTGTAATAATATACAGAAAGAAGTGTGTTCCGTAAAAATTTCCAGAAGCGTTCAATCAGATTCAGATTTGGCGAATAGGGCGGCAGAAAAACAAGAATGATTCTGTATTCCTTTGCGGCTTCCTCTACTTTTTTGCACCGCTGATATGCTGCATTATCCAGGATGACATAAATCTGCTGCACATCCTGATTCTGCTCTCTGATTTTTTTCAATCCTTTGCATACACTGTCTGCATTCAGATATTTTTCTTTCCTGTCCATCACAGGAATTACCTGATATGTCGCTGCATCCAGAAAACCAAGTACATTCACACGCTTTCTTCCATAGCCGGACTGAACATAAACAGTCTCTTTACTCCAGCATTTTCCTTTCTGATAACCATATGTCAGATGTACACCATCTGCGAAATATACTTTTTTTAACCCATTTTTCGCATCTTTCAGCAAATCTGCAAGTGTACAGTTCAGGAAATGTTTCTGTGCCTTTTCATCTGCTTTTGCCGGTACTGCTTTGGTTTGTCTGTAATGATACCCCTTTTTTTCAGCCAGTTTCTGACTGGGGTTGCTGTGATTGTGATTCCGAATTTTTCTTTCAGCATCACAATGATTTCCGGAACTGATTTTGCAGGATGTCTGTCCAGTTCTTCTTCGATTTCTTTTTCATATTCATCCAGCCGACATGGCTTTTTCCCACGTCTGCACTGATACATTGCTGTGATTCCGTCTTTTTCATATCTTTCCAGCAGTAAACTGGCTGTTCCGTAATCACATTCTGCTTTTTGGCATAATTCCTTCATACTGGCTGTTCCCTGACCTGCATAGTACAATATCCTTGCGTGACGGCGTACTGTTTCATTCTTTCCACACACCTTCTGATAATAGACTTCTGCATCTTCCTGCTCATTCAATTTTATTTTGATTGGTTTGTATTTTGGCATCTTTCATCACCCATTTATAGTATAGCATTTTTGATTTGACATTGCAAGAGTTTTTGGTATATCGTGCAGCAAATTTTTATCATCAGAATCCAGAAATTAATTCACGTCAGCATTATATGGAATGCCTGAAACATAATTATGATGTGATTCTTCAAAAGGGAGCAGAGCAGAATCCTATTCCCCAAAAAGAACAGGGAAAACGTGGAAGAGTCAAACGTGGAAAGATTCGGACACTGATTGACCGCCTTCAGAAATACAAGGCGGAAGTCTGCCGTTTTACAGAAAACCCACTTGTGCCATTTACCAATAATCAAGCGGAACGTGATCTCCGTATGGTGAAGATGAAAAGCAAGGTGATTGGTACATTCCGCTCGGAGCAGGGAGCTAAAGATTTTCTAATTCTCAAATCGCTCACTTCTACTGCTGCTAAAGCTGGCTCAACTGCTTTTCAGGCTTTACTTTCATTATTTCAAGGTCAGTTTGTTTTGGGGACTGAATAGTTACAAAATATGAATGCAAAAATTAAGGTATTTAAAATTATGAAATATGCTTACCGTAACCGTAGAAAACGTCATCTTTTACGTTTAAACCTTATTTGTGGTATTATTAATTTTGAATCTCAATTTTAGTTTCCGAGGAAGTCTACTGTCTATATCGGCAGTACATGGCGGGATTTTGAGACTGAGAAGGACGGAAAATTCGCCATTCGTATGGTCTATGAAATCACCGAAAGAACAACCGATGCAAACGGTCAGGAGATGCTTTTTCCGGAAATGGAAATTGATATGTACTGGACATCGCTCGGCGTTTCCGATGAAGAGGTCATCGAATTATATCATAATCACGCTGTCTGCGAGCAGTATCACAGTGAGATTAAGACTGATATGGGCATCGAACGTCTGCCCAGCGGCAAATTTGAAACCAACGCACTAATTCTGAAACTCACGATGATCGCTTACAATATTTTGCGTATCATCGGAACAGCAGCGATGAAAGGCAATGATATGCCCATCCGTCACAGCACTATCAAGCGAAGAAGAATCCGGACTGTGATCGACAATCTGATTCTGATCGCAGGTCATCTGACTGATCATGCACGCAAATTGCGGCTTGCGCTCGGACATTGTAATGGCTGGATTTATACCTTTCTCAGAGTCGCTGAATCGTTTTGAGTTTTGCGGAATCAGGAGTATCTTAGAAAGGGGGTGCTTATCATGCTGAAAGAACTATACCACGGCGACATCAGCCCGTCAGAAAGAAAAGCAGAGCCTGATAACAAACTGACACAGAAATGGCTGAAACTGTCCGCTGAATTTGAACGGACACTGACAGCGGAACAGATTGATATGTTC
>SVNI01000076.1 GCA_015066975.1 Ruminococcus sp.
GTTTTTTATGATTCTATTTTACCATATTTTCGCTGTTTTGTACAGCTTTTGAGAGTGTCTATTTTGCGGAATCAGGTAGAAGTAAATCAAAATGAATCCGATAGCATTAATAGCCAGATTCGCACAGCCGTGAACCAGCCAGCTTGCTTTCAGACTGTCGTAGTGATTGCAGATGATTTGCAGAAAAATACCAGCTCCGAACAAGCCAATCATGCAGAATATCAGAATTGCAGGATTCAGCCAGTTGTCAATAATTCCCAGATGATATGCCGAAAACGCAAGCGCACTGAACAGAATTCCGGCTTTCTGATATTTTTCCGGAAAGAGATGACACAGCAGACCTCTGAAAAGTGCTTCTTCCAGAAATGAATTTATCACAGCGATATAGGCGAACACAAACAGACAGTTCTGTTTGGTGAGCTGTTCTTTCGACACGAGATTCTGCCGGATAGACTGTAAATCAAGCTGATTTCTCAGTAGAAGAAAGCCGATGACAATCACCAGAAATACAGCAGTCATGAAGAAATACAAATGCTTTGCTGGTTTCATCTTCCGGAAGAAAATCGCTTCTTTCAGATTTTGTTTATAAATTACAGAATAAGATATCAGAATTGAAGCGACTGCTGAAACTTTAATCAGGCTTTTTATCAGATAGCCGGGGCGGAGTACCTGTTCAGTCAGGTACATCACCCCGATAAAGAACAATGCTGATAAAATCCCGAACAGAATTTTTTTCTCTTTCATGATACCTTACCATGTCCATGTTTTGAAGAATTCCATTTTCTTTTTCGGTTCGTCGGGATGTTCTGCATAATAGCGGTTCTTGTATTCTGTATAGGAAGCAATGCCAATCAGAAGCAGTCCGGCTAAGAACAGGTAGATGCCCCAGTGCAGAGAAGTCCAGAATTTCCAAGTTAACCGGAGCGTTGTCAGGAACAGAATCGCAAAGCCAAGCGTGAACCAGCGAAGTTTCTTGACATTGAAACTGCCGAACAGAATGCCGAAGCTGAACAGCATCAGCAGAATGGCATCCGAAGCGTTTTTGAAATTCAGGCTGACAACCAGCAGACAGAACATTGTGATACAGTACATCACAAATCTTGCATTATGAACGGCTTGTTTATGTTTTTCCGGAAGAATCCAGAGCAGTGACAGGATAAACAGATGAATTGGCAGGACATATAACAGAACCTGAGGTGTTTTCATCTCACTTTCATGCAGAGCAGTGAAGATTTCAAACGGGTCGTTGACATTGTGGAAGAAAATTGTCAGACAACTGAATGCAGATGCCATCAGGGTAGGGAGAAATCTGTTCTTCACTCTGCCGATGTATGCCAGAGAATAAATCGCTAAGAACAGGGAAATCAGAATCGAAGGATACCAGTCAATCTTGACAGAAGTGCCGAATATCGGAAGAATTCCGGCAAGCAGTGCCCAGTCCACCTGCATTTTGCCGTCTTCGCGATTGTAGAAGCCTTCCGGCAGAAGGATTCTTCCCATGAAAGCATAAACGATTAATAATAACACATAGAAAGTAACCTGAATGATAACAGGGTCATCCCGGTTGATAAGATGCGAAATAACCACAAATGTCATGATTAACTGCGGAATCGCAATGGCGTTTGTATTTTTGCGAAGATATCCGCCAGCAAATATCAGAAGCAGAATACCTAGCAGAAAGCCAAAACCTGCGGAAGTTTCTTCCAACAGATAGCTGATAAAAGAAATAATTGAGAGCAGAAAAGCTTCGGCTTCAAGATAGGGTTTTGTGGCATTCGGGCGCAAATCTTTCCAGAAAATGAAAGTTTCTGCCAGATACAGCAGTCCGGAAACGCTAAATGTCAGAATCCATGCAATATCTTCTGCCATCACAAGGGCGAGCGCACTTTGCAGTGCTGGAGCAAGAAAGGCAAGGAAGCCCCATGCACAGCATTTTTCCAGAGTAAAACGCCATTTCCGGTTGGCATAAATCAGACCGCCGAGCATTCCGGAAACGCACAGCCATAAGAGTGTGACTTCCGGATGTTCCAGACTTAGAAGCATTACAGCAATGCTTGTCAGAATAGCTACTGCGAGCATCCAGAGCTTTTTACGGATAAGTGCCTGCATCAGCAGAAACAGTGCAGAAATCACCAGTCCGAGAAGAATCAAATTGCCTTGATTTTTCATTGCATATTCCGATATCAGGAACAGCAGACTTGCATGAAATGCAAGAGATTTTGCATCTTCACTGATAGGATTGATATTGCTTTTGAAAAAGCAGAATGCACCAAGTGCAAGAAGCGCATACAGCAGAATTGTCAGCCCGGTATGTTCTGTCAGACTGTTTGCGCCTGTAAAGAGAATAACAGGAATAGAAAGAAACATTCCGGCTTTGCTGTAAGTAGAAGTGAATTCTGTCCGGAGTTTCGGCATCTTTTGCAAGCTCATCAGAATAACGGCACTCATGCCGAACATGAAGCAGAATACAGCAGAACTGTCTGAATCCGGAAACAGGACTTTCATCTGATAAAGTGCTGTCATCAGGCAGAAAACAGAACCAAATATGCCTGTATGGGTTTGACCTTCGGTAAATCTGTAGTTACAGAATAATACTGCTATGATAAGTGAAAGAATTCCGGCACAAAGTCTGGAATCTAAAGCGATTGAGGTCATGAAAACAGCATTTATCAGATTGATAATGTATAGATGGTTCGGAACTGCCGGTGTAATGTAGGAAGATTCATTCGACCGGAGATAGCGTTCACACAGAAAAGAAGCAGCAATAGAATAAGCTGTCAACAGAATGCCAAGAATAATGTTTGCTTTGATAAACGGCAAAAGTTTTCCGATAATTTGGAAGGAAAAGAAAATGCTGAATGAAATCCATGCGCCGTCAAGACTAATCAGCGAAATCCATACGAGAACAGTGTTCTGATATTTTTTCTGTCCCAGATATGTCGAAATGGACACACTCAGACAAATCACCATCCAGAGCAGTCCCGCACCGTTGCCGTCAAAGGAAAACCATTGGCCGAACAGATGAAAAACACCAATTCCGCCAAGTGCCAGCGGAAGAAAGATACAGCCAAGCACATAAAAGGCAAACCCAGTTTTCTGAAGCCGGAATATCCGTTCGGCAAGTATACTTACACTGAAAGCAAGCACACTTGCAGAGAGTAAGCCAAGTGCTCTGACGGCATCCGGAAGAACACTCCATGTTTTAGTAAGGACAATCAGTCCGCCTATAAACAGGAAAATAACTCCGGCAACCAGCAGCAGCGGAATCGGACTGAACGGCTGTTTTGGCTTTTGCTCCTTCGGGGGACGGATGACAGGTTTTGGAGAATGATAATATCGCTGATACTCTTGATTCTGCTGATACAGATTTGCCTGATTTTCAGCATCATAAAGATGATGGCTGAAATTCTGATTCTGATAATCAGATGCGTTCTGTGAACTCTGATTGTTGTAAAGTCTGGAATAATCATCAGGCTGATAAGAATTATGACTCATAACGATTCCTCCTTTTGAGATGGTTTACTAGTTAGTACGTTATGAGCAGTAAAAAATTACGGAAAATTATAAACAAAATTTGTGAATCTTTTTTGTAGAGAAATAACAAAAAGCAGAGTGCTGTCAAACACTCTGCTTGATTTCAGAATTCAAATGATTTTTTAGTCGTGTACGATAACAGGAAGACCATCTTCAATGTTATTATACAGATTCTGCGCTTCTGACCATCTCATATTCAGACAGCCGTGTGAACCGTTGTACATATAGACGCTGCCGCCGTAAGAACCTCTGGAAAGGTCATGGAATCCGCATCCATAATAGTTGAACGGCATCCAGAAGTCTACCCACTGTTCATAGCCCTGTACAGCATAAGTTCCCAGTGTTTTGCCCTTTACATGACCAACAATCTGACAGATACCGCGGGGGGTGCGGCGTTCGGAATTGGTTTCCGTACCGGATACAATATCATAATCCATGATAACTTCATTATCGCGATAATACCAGAAATGCTGTGCAGAAATATCTACTTCGATATAAGTCGTGCCGATATCGTCTGTCGCTCTGGTGTAGCCTGTGCCCCATGCAGTATAGACAGGTTCTACTACAACCGGGTCTCCGGCATTGATTAACTCAATAATCTGTTCCACTGTTGCTTTCTGGTCAATCTGCCAGCCGTAACAGCTTGCATACGTCCACGGTACAGTAATCCAACCGTCGAGTGTGGCATAGAATTCATGGTCTTTGCCGAATGTGTCTGTTTCGTCAGCCATTTCTGCGACGAATTCGGCAATAGCATCCTGATTCAGGGGAATATCATGGCCGGAAGTCGTGACGAAAGAACCGTCCTCTTTGGTCAGAAGCCAACTGATAATAGTATCATTGTCAAGCAGTTTTTTTCTGTCTTCAAAGTCAAATGTGATATTGCAGTTTGCATAACGGTTATAAACTTCGAGGTCATCTTCGAGGTCAGTTGCCTTGACTTTGGCACGGTAATTTTCATAACAGCCGGATTCTTCCATTGTGATAGTATTTTTTCCGGCACTGAGCTGTTCCATAATATAATTAAGGAGTGTATTGGTGTCGAATTTATCTCCGAGTGTTTCTGGCTGAATTTCAAACTTGCCGGAATCTGCACGGACAATTTTCGCATTCTGAGAGACTTCGCTGCCCCAGTCATAGCTCTGAATCAGATTTTTCAAGTCTTCTTCGGAATAGTTATAGTCATACTTGACAGCATATTCCGAACTCTTGAATAATTTGGAAACCCAGTTGAAGTTGCCCTCGTTTGCGGCTTCGTTGAGTGCACCGGAAGGGATGGTATATTCTGCTTTGAAATCCTGTGCCGCGAACACAACGCTTTCACCCTTGGGAGTAATCAGAGTCAGGTCTTTGACTTCTTTTTCTTCCAGCAGTGCATTATGGGCTTCTTCTGTTGTCATGCCGGCAACGGAAAGGGAATTGATGTAAGTACGAGGGAGAAATTTTCCCTGGTAACTTACTGCTCCGATGAAGTAAGCGGCAATGATAGCCCCGGCACAGCCTGCGCCGATAAGAGCTCCCATTTTTGCGCCGGAACGCGCATTTTTCTTCTTGTTTTTCTTTTTGGATGCGCTGGATTTGGCTTTCTGGGGTTCTGCTTTTTCTTCGGGAATTTCCGGTTCTTCTTCGGAAATATCGTCTGGAAATGCAATCGGTTCAGGAGCAGGACGTTCTGCAACAGCAACAGCAGAACCATCAGTGATGTCTTCGGGTTCTTTTTCAGAAACAGCAACTGCCTTGATGCGGACTTTTCTGGTTTGCGAAGCCTGTTCGGCAGAAGATTCTGTTTCTGGTACAGAGGGTGATTCTTCAGAAACAGTAATTGTTTCTACAGAAGGAGCAGGCATATCTGAAGAAGAGGATTCTTCGGGCTGGTTATCGGTATCAGTGGCCGCAAGTGCTTCACGGATTTTTGCCATTTTCTGTCTCTGAATTTCAGCAATGCGTTTCTGCATTTCTGTTTCCGGTTCAGGGGTGACTGTTTCCGGAGGTGGTTCAGGCGGAGCGGCGACCTGTTTTGCTTCGCTTTCGCGGACGAGAGTATCTGCCAGCGAGCCGGACACACCGACAGCTTCCAGAATTTCCGCAGCGGACATTTTGGAAGCATCTAATTTTTCAGCAGAATGTTCTTTCTGCTCTTTGTTGTCTTGATTTTGCAAAATGCCTCATTCCTTTCTTATTTTTGCAAAGCCATTTTTTGGAAAACGGCGTTCTTTATCTGTTGTCTAACTTCTAGTATACCACATTCTTCGTCACAAAGAAATGAATAATAAGTTACAATTTGATAACAATCTGTTGTGTTTTTGATACTTTTTGTATTTTGGGAAAAAATATACATTTTTGAAGGGCAGACAATTGACAATTCTGATAAAATATGCTATACTGAAATCACAGAAAGGAGCTGAATTTTTTAATGAAACAAGTTAATAATATATTTTCATCAGCAGAAATTTTTCTGCCGGACTGGGAAAAAGTCTGTCCGGAAACGTGGAGCGTCATTGCCTGTGACCAGTTTACCAGTTCGCCGGATTACTGGCAACAGGCAGAAACACTTGTGGGAGATGCACCTTCTGCATTGAAGCTGATTCTTCCGGAACTGTATCTTGAACAGCCCGGCTTGCAGGACAGAATTTTCGTAATTCAGGATACTATGAAGAACTATCTGGAGCAGGGAATTCTGAAAGCTTATGACAATGCTATGATTTATACAGAACGAGTCCAAAGCAATGGCGTACTGAGAACAGGAGTTATCGGCAAGTTTGATTTGGAAGCTTATGATTATCATCCGGAAAGTCAGTCGCCTGTCAGGGCAACGGAAGCCACTGTGCTGGAACGGATTCCCCCCAGAATGCAGGTCAGGGAAAAAGCACTGCTCGAACTGCCTCATATTATGATATTAATCAATGACGAACAGAAAACAGTCATAGAAGCCTGCGGAATGCAGAAGCAAGAAATGCAGCTCCTCTACGATACAGATTTGATGCTCGGCGGAGGGCATGTGTCCGGCTGGCTCATGAATGAAAATCAGCAGAAAGATTTTCAGGAAAGATTGCAGAATCTTCTGAAAGATGCCGGAAATCTCCAGTTCGCTATGGGCGACGGCAATCACTCACTGGCAACGGCAAAAGCTTGTTATGAAAAATTAAAGCAGGAACATCCGGAGGAGGATTTCAGTCAGCATCCGGCAAGATATGCCCTCGCAGAACTCGTGAACCTGCACAGTCAGGCACTGGAATTTGAAGCCATCCACAGAATCGTGACCGAAACCAGTCCGGCACATCTTCTGGAATATCTGACAGAACATCTGGAACTTTCTGAAACCCCGTCGGAACAGCAAATCATTATCCTACAGGGAACGGAACAGAAAAAATATTATATTCACAAGCCCTGTTCCGCACTTGCAGTCGGCAGTCTCCAGAATCAGCTTGACAATTACCTGAAACAATATCCCGGAAAAATTGATTATATCCACGGCATCCAGACAGTCGCACAGCTTGCACAGAAACCGGACAGCATAGGATTCCTGCTCCCTGATATGGATAAGAATTCACTGTTTTCCAGTGTCGAAAAAGACGGCGTTCTGCCGAGAAAAACCTTCTCGACCGGTCACGCAGAAGATAAACGCTATTATATGGAATGCAGAAAAATCAGATAAAATAAATTTTTTTCAAAAAATTTCAAAAAAAGCTTGATTTCTGAAAAGAAATATGCTATAATATAACTATGCTAATATGCTGAAGATGTGAAAAGACCGGAACAAAATCCGGTCTTTCGTTTTGCAGTACAAAATCAGGAAAGGCAGGTAATGACATTACATGAAACTGAAAAAATTCGGCAGTACTGAACAGAAAATCTATGATTTGATTGCTCCCGTCGTCAATGAGCTGGGGTATCTCGTCTGGGATGTGCGCTATGAAAAAGAAGGCGCATCGTGGTATCTGCGCATTTTTATTGACAGCGAAACCGAAACTGTCAGCATCAACGACTGCGAAAAAGTCACTAACCCCGTCAGCGATTTGCTCGACGAAAAAGACCCTATCGCACAGAGCTATATTCTGGAAGTCAGCTCTCCTGGTCTGGAAGCCGACCTTATCAGAGAAAGCCACTTCGATGCCTGCATCGGATGCGAAGTCCGTGCCCGCGGATTTCGTGACTTCGAGAACGGAAGCCGTGAAGTTGTCGGTACGCTGACAGACTGGAACAAAGAGTTCATTACTTTGCAGACCCCAGAAAAGACACTCGAACTTCCGTTTTCAGCACTGACATTCGTCAAGCTGTATTTTGAATTTGATAATTAATTTTACTGGAGGAATCAGAAAAAATGGACAGCAAGTTCTTTGAAACTCTGGCTGCACTCGGCACTGAGAACAGCCTCGATACTGAAGTCATGATTGAAACCGTCAAGTCTGCTATGCAGAAATCCGTACAGCGCATGTATCCGGAATGCAAGGAATCTATCCGCGTGGATATTGACCCTGAAAGAAAGATTTTTGATGTATTTCTGCTCCAGCATGTTGTGGATGATGAGCCTATCAATCATACGGAAATCAATATTGATGAAGCAAAGGCAATTGACCCCGGCACTTATGTCGGTGCGGTTCTGGAACATAAGCTTGATATTTCTAAGTTCAGCCGTGCTTCCGCACAGTCGGCGAAGCAGTCCATCAAGGGCGATTTGAGAGATATCAACAGAGACAGAATTCTGGATAAATTCCTGTGCAAGGAAAATGATATTATCACGGCAACTGTCATGCAGGTAGAACCCGGCAGAGGGTCGGCAACTCTGATGTATGACAAGACGGAATTATATCTGCTTCGTCAAGAACAAATTCCCGGCGAAGAACTCAAAGAGGGTATGCAGATTAAAGTTTATGTCACCGGCATTGTCAACCGGAACAAGAAGCCAATTATCAAGCTTTCCAGAGTTCATAGGGATTTGGTCAAAAGACTGTTTGAACTCGAAGTGCCGGAAATCTATGACGGTACTGTAGAAGTCAAGGCTATCTCCCGCGAAGCAGGTTCACGTTCCAAGATTGCCGTTGTTTCCCATGACCCGAATGTAGATGCTATCGGTTCTTGTATCGGTGCAAAGCATTCCAGAATTTCCGCAATCGTGAAAGAACTCAACGGCGAAAAGATTGACATCATCCCTTACAGCGAAAATCCTGCCGAATTTATCGCAAATGCACTCTCTCCGGCCAAAGTTCTCAAAGTCGAAATCCTCGACGAGGAAGAACGCACCTGCACTGCCATCGTACCGAATGACCAGCTTTCACTGGCTATCGGCAACAAGGGACAGAATGCAAAGCTCGCTGCAAAGCTGACCAACTTCAAGATTGACATCAAGTCAGATGTTTCCGTACCGGAATCTGCTCCCGAAAATCCGGAAGAAACTGTTCAGCCGGAATCTGCGGAAATTTCTGAACCTTCTGAGGAGTAATTCTATGCAGAAAAAAATTCCGATGCGTATGTGCATTGGCTGTCATGAAAATAAACCCAAAAAAGAACTCATCCGGATTGTCAAATCTCCGGAAGGAGAAATTTCACTTGACTTTACAGGAAAAAAAGCCGGCAGAGGTGCATATCTCTGTAAAGATGCCGCTTGTCTGGAACTCGCCAGAAAACAGCACCGGATTGAAAAAAGTTTTTCCTGCCGGGTCGAACCCGAAGTATATGAGGTGATGATGAATGCCTTATCAGAAACTGACCGGAATTCTTAGTATCTGCCGAAAAGCCGGAAAAATCAAGCTTGGCTTTGACCCCATGAAAGAAGCCCTGGAAAAAAATAAAGTCGCCGGGGTTCTGACAACAGCAGATATTTCACCCAAAACTTACAAAGAAGTATGCTATTTCTGTCAGAAGAAAAACGTTCCCGTCTGTCAGATACCGCTGACAATGATGCAGTTCGGCAGTGCTGTCAGCAGAAAAGCCGCTGTTGCTGCTGTGCTCGACAAGGGCTTTTTCGACAGAATTAACCAGTTATGTGCTGAATCAGATACGGTTCAGCCACCCACAGACTAGAGGAGGGATTTTGCCTATGGCAAACAAGAACAAAATCAAATTGACTGATGCTGCAAAGGATTTGCAAGTTCCTACAAAGGAACTCGCCGCTTTTATCGAAGACCATACAGGCGAAAAAAAGTCATCTGGTTCTTCGATTACAGAACAGGAAATGAATCTAGCTCTGGAATTCTACAGCCAGAAAGCAAATGTCACCAGCTTCGATGAATATTTTGCAACGAAAAGTCAGCCCAGACCAGAAATCAAAGAAGATAAAAAAACACATATGCCTAAGAAAAATCACACGGATAAAATGGCAAAGGCTGAAAAGAAAACTGAAAAAGCACAGCCTAAGCCTGTACAGAAACCAGAAGAAATTCAGCCGGAACAGCCCGTGCCCGAACGCAAGCCGGAAGAACCTGCAAAGCCTCAGAGTGCTAAACCTCGTGAGGAGAAAAAACGCTCCAAGAATCAGCACGGCGAAAAAACCCGTCTTGGCGGAGTCATGACTTCTGAAAGCAGTGTTGTTAGCTCCGAACGTGTCGAAACTAACGAAAAACGCCGTACTGTCGATACCAGAGGCAGTTATATCGAACTGGATAAATATAACGAACGCTATGAACAGATTGCTCCTGCTGACAGAAGAAAAGATAATTATTCTACCAAAAAGCAGAAAATCAATCAGAAATCTGCGCAGAAAGGCAAGAAATCCAGCGGAAGAAAACAAGAAACCGAAGCCCAGCGTCTGAACCGTCTCGAACTTGAACGCGCCAGAAAACAACAGCTTAAAGTCAAGATTCCGGATAACATTCAGGTCGGCGAACTCGCAAGCCGTCTGAAAGTCAATGTCTCGAAAGTTATCGGCAAGCTGATGGGGCTTGGGGTGATGGCCAGCATCAACGAAGAAATTGATTTTGATACTGCTTCTATCGTAGCAGAAGAACTCGGCGCAAAGGTAGAAAAAGAAGTTATCATGACGATTGAAGAACGTCTGATTGAATCCGAAGAAGCTGACGAAGAAAATCAGCAGTCCCGCCCGCCGGTAGTTGTTGTTATGGGTCATGTTGACCATGGCAAGACTTCCATTCTGGACAGAATCAGACATGCAAACGTGACTGCTTCCGAAGCCGGAGGCATTACCCA
>SVNI01000077.1 GCA_015066975.1 Ruminococcus sp.
AAGAAATTCAGCCGGAAGCTCCTAAGCCCGAAACACTCAAGATTGAAGAAATTCAGCCGGAAGCTCCTAAGCCCGAAGAACTCAAGATTGAAGAAATTCAGCCGGAAGCTCCTAAGCCCGAAACACTCAAGATTGAAGAAATTCAGCCGGAAGCTCCTAAGCCCGAAACACCTGCAATCGAAGAAATTCAGCTCGAACCCGTTCAGGAAGTTCAGGAAGCTCCTAAACCTGCTCCCGAAGAACCTAAAACCGTCGCTTCTCTTGCACCGTCCCTCTCTGCTCTGCTCGAAGAAGCCGAACAGTCTGTTATCAGTGATGTGGAATCCCCCGCAGAACCCGAAGTTAAACCCGAACCCGTTCAGGTTGCTCCCAAACCTGCCCCCACTCTCGAAGAAACCAAAAAAACCGTCGCATCCTTTGCGCCGTCTCTTAATGCACTTCTCGAAGAAGCCGAACAGGCCGTTATCGCTCAGGAACAAGAACCCGAAACTCCTGTTCATAACCCCGAAGACGATGTCTTCAAGCTTCAGGAAGAATCCCCTGCCGAAGCCGATACATTCCAGCCGGAAGAAGAAAAGATTCTCGATATCGACAGCTTCTCCCAGTCCGGCGGTATGATGAATTTCAGTACCGGAATCCGCGCCAGAGCCGCTGGTGCTCCCCCTCAGCCGCAGGGCAAGAAGAAAAAAAGCAATGACTTCGACTGGGATGAACTCATTGCAGAAAATAACGCTGCCAAGAAGAAAAAACGTAAGTAATCTGATTATCTGAGGTGTGAACACTATGCCGGAAATTTTAAAACTCAATGCACAGTCACTGAAAGAACATGCCATGCAATTGCATATCGGAGATAAGATTCTGCTTTCAGGCATTGTCTATACGGCAAGGGATGCCGCTCACAAACGCATTGCTGCTCTGCTGGATGCCGGCAGTCCTGCACCTTTCCCGATTGAAAATGCTGTGATTTACTATGCAGGCCCTACCCCTGCGCCCCCCGGAAAACCCGTCGGCGCATGTGGCCCTACTACTTCCGGCAGAATGGATTCTTATGCCCCCAGACTTCTGGATTTAGGCCTTGCCGGCATGATTGGCAAGGGCGAACGCGCTCAGCCCGTCCGGGATGCCATTGTCCGCAATCATGCCGTCTATCTCTGCGCCGTCGGCGGTGCAGGTGCGCTCGCAGCTAGATGCATCAGGGATTTGCAGGTTATCGCGTTTGAAGATTTGGGCTGTGAATCTGTCAAGAAACTTGTGATTCAGGATTTCCCCCTCGTGGTCTGCAATGATGCCCACGGCGGTGACCTGTTCTCTCAGGGAAGGGCTGTTTATGCCGGGTAATACTGCTTTGTCATCCATGACGGATGAAGAACTTGCTGTTCTCTCAAAAAACTCCGTCGAGGCAGAAGCGGAACTCCTGAAACGATATTTCCGCCTTGTCCGCTTTCATGCCGGACGTTATGCAGCAACTTCCGCAGATGCCGACGATTTGACACAGGAAGGCCTTATTACGCTCCTGCGCGTCATGAAACAGTTCGACAGTTCCCAGAATACAAAATTTTCTTCTTTTGCACAAGTCTGCATCATCAACAAAATGCGTTCGCTTGTGCGCAGTCAGCAGAATACTGCCGTTCCCGAAGAAGACTTAATCCGGAAACTGGAGGAAAAAGGCGAATTTATCGACAGCGAAACCCCCGAAAGCATTCTTATGCAGAAAGAAAGCTATGAATCCTGCCGGACGCAGGTCATGGCTATGCTTTCCGACAAAGAATGGAATATTCTGCAAAATATCCTGCAAGGCGCATCTTATGCCGAAACGGCCGAACGTCTGCATATCAGCATCAAGTCCGTTGACAACGCCATGCAGAGAATCCGGCGGAAAATGCGCACTGTGCAGGACAGCAACGATTAACATCAGGATTCGTCCCCCGAAAAGGGTCGATATAGAAAGGGCTTATTGCTTAATTGCCGTAGTCCGAAACAAAACAATCTTAATAATCTTTAAGTGAGGTAATTTATTATGTACGAAGACAAGACTTTAGTGTGCAAGGATTGCGGAAAAGAATTTATTTTCACTGCCGGCGAACAGGAATTCTACGCAGAAAAAGGCTTTGAACATGAACCCCAGAGATGCAAGGAGTGCCGTAATGCAAGAAAAGGCACACCCAGAACCACGAGAGAACTGTTCACGGCTGTCTGTGCAGGATGCGGCGGAGAAGCAAGAGTACCTTTCCAGCCCCGTGAAGACAGACCTGTGTATTGCAGTGACTGCTTCGCAAAGATGAAAAGCGAATAATCTCAGAAAAGAGGTAGTTTTATCATGATAATTACAAAAAATACTGTTATCGGTGATATTCTGGATGAAGATTTCGAGGTAGCACCGTATTTTCTGGAAATGGGGATGCACTGCTTAGGCTGTCCTGCTTCCAGAGGCGAAACTATCGAAGAAGCCTGTGCAGTTCACGGCACTGACCCGGACGAACTGGTTGCACAGCTCAATGAACATTTCGGAAACAAGTAAACAGATTCAGGGGCGGCGGCGAAATCCGCTGCCCTGTTTTTATGAGGAAAAAACATGCTTAATCAGAGACTTCTTGCCTGTGCAGGCTATGTACAGGGAAATTTTATCTGTGATGTGGGTACTGACCATGCACTTCTGCCCGTGTATCTGATTCAGAATCAGATTGCTGAAAAAATCATTGCCAGTGATGTCCGTGAAGGACCTCTCCAATCAGCAGAACGGACAATCACCAGAGCCGGATTGCAGGACAAAATTCAGATGATTCTTTCCGACGGCTTGCAGAACGTTCCCCCGGACGGTCTGACAGATATCATCATTGCCGGAATGGGCGGTGAAACTATCATACATATTCTGGAAACTTGTCCTTTCTCTCTGGAGAAAATCAATCTGATTTTCCAGCCTATGACAAAAGCCGAACTGCTTCGGAAATGGCTGTATCAGAACGGTTTTGAAATCCAGTCGGAAACCTGCGTTCCGGATAAGAAATTCCTGTATGCCGTCATGCAGGTGCGGTATTCCGGAAATCACCGTCAGCCGGATGCAGAGGAAATCTACTTCGGAAAGATGAACCTGCAAACCCCTGACGGCCGTGCCTATGCCGAACGCGCCCTGCATCAGCTCAGAAAGGCGAATTTTCAGCAGAATCCGGAAGTTTCCGGAATTATCACAAAACTGGAGGAATTATTAAAATGAGCATTCTTGTCAAAGATATTTATGAGATTGTCAATCAGTTCGCGCCGTTTGATACGCAGGAAAAATGGGATAATTCCGGTCTGCTGGTCGGCAGTCCGAAGCAGGAAGTTTCCGGCGTTCTGATTTCGCTGGATATTTCCGTCAGTGCCCTGAACAAAGCACAGAAAACAGGCTGTAACCTGATTTTTTCGCATCATCCCGTGATTTTCTCGGCTATCAAGAATTTATATGCCGATTCTGTAGTTTATCAGCTCGCAAAGCACGATATTTCAGCAATCTGCTGTCATACTCCCCTGGATATCGCAAAGGGCGGTATCAATGATTTGATAGTGCAGAAATTACAATCAGAAATGCAAATCGAAGAAAAAATTCTCCCTGTCGAAGATGACGGATTAGGCAGGATTATCACCCTCAAAGAAGAAATCTCCCTGCCGAAATTCGCCCAAATTGCCAAACATGCCCTGCATTGTGAAAATGTCCGGTTTTCGGCAAATCATCAGGAGAAAATCAAAAAGATTGCCGTCTGTTCGGGTTCGGGTTCGTCCATGCTTGAGGAGCTTTCCGGTCGCTGTGATGCTTTCTTAACCGGAGATGTCAAGCATGACCGCTGGTATAAAGCCGAAGAATTACACATTGCCCTGCTTGACTGCGGTCATTATGCGACGGAAGTTATCATGATTCCCTATGTCGCCGGAAAACTCCGCGAAGCCTTTCCGGAACTCAGAATTATCGAATTTGCAGAAGGAGACCCTGTGCGCTATGTCTGAACTCTCTGTCTGGATGTGTCCGGTCTGCGGTGAACTCCTCACCGATTCCGGAAACTCCCTGAAATGCTCCAAAAATCACTGCTTCGACAAAGCCAGAAGCGGTTATGTCAATCTTCTGCCCGTCAGCCGGAAACATGCAAAGCTCCCCGGCGATAATCCCGAAATGGTCAGGGCAAGGCGGAATTTTCTGGAAAAGAATTATTATCAGCATCTGCAAAATGCCCTCTGTGATGCCGTGAAAAATTATCTCCCTGCGGACGGCATTCTGCTGGATGCCGGATGCGGTGAAGGCTATTACACAAAGAAAATCAGCAGTTCTCTGCCGGATGGTGCTTTCTGCTGTGGTGTCGATATCTCCAAAATTGCTGTTGATTTTTCTGCCCGTCAGGATAAGCGCACACAGTATGCGGTCGGGAGCGTGTTTCATCTGCCTGTGGTGGATTCGTCCTGCAATATGCTCGTGAGCGTGTTCGCACCCTATGCCGGAACGGAATTTGTCAGAGTTCTGAAATCTAAATCTTATCTAATCATGGCGATTCCGTCCGCTTTTCATCTCTGGGAGCTGAAACAGGCTGTCTATGACAAGCCCTATGAAAATCAGGTGAAAGATTATCATCTGGATGATTTCAGATTTCTGGAAAAAATCAACTGCGAAAAGAGAATTTTTCTCGACAGTCCGGAAGATATTCAGAACCTGTTCCAGATGACCCCTTATGCCTACCGCACCGGCGCACCTGAACGGGAACGCCTGCAAGCTCTGCAGTCCTTCGAAGTGCAGACCGCCTTTGAAATTTTAATTTATCAGAAAGAAGCGTGATGTTATGGCATTTGATGGCGCATATCTGTATGCCGTCCGTCAGGAAATAGAACCCTTTCTCGGCGCAAGAGTGGAGAAAATTCATCAGCCGTCAAAAGAAGAACTGATTCTGCATTTAAGAAGCTTTCAGGGGGCTGTGAAGATTCTGATTCACATTTCCGGTGACAGTGCGCGGATTCATCTGACAGAAGTCAGTGTGGAGAATCCCCCTGCACCGCCTATGTTCTGTATGCTGTTAAGAAAGCATCTGGGGGGCGGAAAGTTCGCCGGAGTCCGGCAGGACGGCCTTGAAAGAATCTTATTTCTTGATTTCGACTGCATCAACGAGCTGGGCGATTCTGTCCGGCTGACACTTGCCTGTGAAGTCATGGGAAGATATTCCAACTGTATTTTAATTAATCAGGACGGAAAAATCATTGATTCGCTCAAACGAAATGCCGATATCACCAGAGAAAGAGTGCTCCTGTCAGGATTTCCCTATGAGATGCCCCACCGTTCCCAAAGGCTCAATTTTCTGGAAACGGATGACGCTACTGTCTTGAATGCTCTGCTCCTTGCACCAGACCAGAATCTTGAGAAAGCTCTTGTTTCGGTATTCGAGGGGGTATCGCCTCTGCTTGCCCGCGAATGGGCTTACTATACCTGCAAATCCGGTGTCAGAAGCCATGAACTGGATAAAAATCAGCAGGAAAGATTATTGTATATTATTCATAAAACAGCGGATATGCTCCGGAATCAGAATTATCAGTTTCATATCCTGATGACCCCCGAAGGCAGTCTGAAAGATTTCTGTTTCTTCCGGCCGGAACAGTACGGAAATCTGATGCTTGTCAAGCCGATGCCCTCGGCAAGTTCCGCACTGGATACGTTCTATTCTGAAAGAGACCTCAAAGCACGCATGAAACAGCGTGCAAATGATTTGTTCAAGCTTCTCATGACCAGAATCGAACGCGTGACCCGAAAGCTGGAACATCAGAGAATCGAACTCGCCGAAACGGATAAGATGAATCAGAATAAATTATTCGGCGATTTGCTCTCCGCAAATCTCTATCAGATTCAGAAAGGCGATACTTCCGCAAAAGTTGTGAATTTCTATGAGGAATCCTGCCCGGAAATCATCATTCCGCTACAGGTGAATCTGACACCATCCCAGAATGCACAGAAATATTATACCCTCTACCGGAAATCGGCAACCGCAAAACAAAAGCTTTCCGAACAGATTCAGCAGGGCGAACAGGAATTAATCTATCTGGAAAGCGTGTTTGATATTCTCAGCCGTGCCGAAACCGAAAATGATTTGCTTCTGCTCCGTGAGGAACTCGCCCAGCAGGGCTATCTGCGTAACCGAACCCAGAAACAGAAGCCTGTTAAGCAAGCCCCCCCGATAGCCTATCAGTCCGAAGACGGATTTTTAATCCTCGTCGGCCGGAATAATCGCCAGAATGACCAGCTCACCCTGAAACAGGCTTCCAAACAGGATATCTGGTTTCATACGCAGAATATACCGGGTTCACATGTGATTCTCGTCACGGACGGAAAAGAACCTTCTGAAACAGCTATCCGGCAGGCCGGAATGCTCTCCGCCTATCACAGCAAGGCAAGAGATTCTGCACAAGTGCCTGTCGATTTCACAAGAGTTAAATTCGTTAAGAAACCTAACGGCGCAAAGCCCGGCATGGTGATTTTCACAAATCAGCAGACGCTGTATCTCAAACCGGACAGGGAACTTGCTGAAAAATTAATCTATAAGGGGTGATTCTATGCCGAAACTTAAAATACTGGATGCGGAATTCTTCGACAGGGACTGCCTTGTTGTCGCCCCTGACCTGATTGGAAAAATTCTCGTTCACAGGCTTCCAGACGGTACGGAACTCCGGGAACGCATTACCGAAACAGAGGCCTACCGGGGCGAAGAAGACAAGGCCTGCCATGCCTCCAAAGGCAGAACAGGCCGTTCCGAAATGCTCTACCGGGAATCGGGAGTGATTTATGTCTATCTCTGTTACGGGACAAATTATATGATGAATGTCATCACCGGGGAGAAAGAACATCCGCAGGGGGTACTGTTCCGGGCTGGTGAATTCCATAAAGGCCCTGGCAGACTGACAAAGGCTCTCCGGATTACAAAAGCTCTGAACGGTCAGGGCATTGTCAAAAATCCCGAAATCTGGATAGAAGATGACGGCACATTCTGTTCATGGCATACAGAAAAGCGCGTCGGCATTGACTATGCCGGGGAAATCTGGAAAAACAAGCCGTGGCGGTGGGTCATGGATAACTGAAAGGAGCGTTTTCATGCCTTTTATCATTGATACCGAACACGGCATTCTGAAAAAATATTTTCCCCAGCCCGGCGAAACAGAAGTCACTGTTCCGGACGGTATCCGCATGATTGATAAATTCGCTTTCGCCGGGTGCGATAATCTCTATGCTGTCCGGATTCCGGAAGGGTTGACCAATATCGGGGCAGGGGCTTTCAAAAACTGTAAAAATCTTCTGTTTGTGAAACTTCCGGAAAGTCTCGCACGCATAGGCATTGAAGCCTTTTCCGGATGTGAATCGCTGGGGGAAATCAGCATTCCGGAACAGGTGGACACTATCCATGATTTGACGTTTATCGCATGTAAAAATCTGAGACATGCCGTTCTGCCGAAACATATGCAGAAAATCGGCGACAAGGCATTTTTCGGCTGTACCAGCCTGAAAAAAATCAGAATGCCCGATACTCTGCATTCTTTAGGCGTGCGGGCATTCTGCAAATGCGAAAAGCTGACTTCTGTCGTGATTCCGGAAGGAGTTTCCCTGTTCGGTGCGTATGCGTTTTCGGACTGTGCAGAACTGCATTTTGCACTGATTCCGGAATCTGTCGAGCGCATCTGGACAAATGTCTTCCCCCCGAACACGGTTCTGCATTTTTCAATCAAAAATCAGATGTTCAGTGTGCCGTTTGTTTCCCACAGCTATTCCAATCATATCGTCAATGCGTTCTGTCAGCCGGAACTGCCACAGAATACCGAAATCATCATCCGGGATTTCATCCGGCAGAACGATTCCGGCAGTCTGGAAAGATTTCTTTCATGCGGATTCGTCACAGACCAGAAAATTGATGAATTCATCCGCTTTGCCATTGATAACCAGAAATATGAATCACAGGTCGTTCTGGTAGATTACAAGCATAAACATATCGGCTATCATACCCAGAACTGGGAACTGTAATTTCATCCTGTCCGTGCATCCGGGCAGGATTTTTTGTCACGGAATTCCGGAATCTGCATAGAATAACTATCATATCAGAAACGGAGTGAAGATTCTATGGCAACGCTCAGCCTTTGCATGATTGTCCGGGACGAAGCCCCTGTCCTCGCCAGATGCCTGAACTGTATCAAGCACATCATGGATGAGATAATTATTATTGATACCGGCTCTCACGACAATACAAAAGAAATCGCCCGGCAGTATACGGAACTTGTCTATGACTTTGCATGGAATGATAATTTTTCAGATGCCCGGAATTTCGCATTTTCAAAAGCTTCCTGCGACTATCAGATGTGGCTGGATGCGGATGATGTCATAGATGCCGAAAATCAGCAGAAATTATTAAACCTGAAACAAACCCTCTGTGCAGATGTCGTCATGATGCCCTATCATATCGCTTTCGACGAGCAGGATAATCCGGTTTATACTTACTATCGGGAACGGATTCTGAAACGCTCCCGGAATTTCCGCTGGAAAGGTGCTGTTCATGAAGCCGTCACCCCTTCCGGCGAAATCATCTATTCTGAAATCGCCGTTCAGCACCGGAAACTCCAAATCAATGACCCTGACCGCAATCTTCGCATTTTTGAAAAGCTTATCGCCGAAAATTCTCCACTCTGCGCCAGAGATACATTTTATTATGCCAATGAATTATATTATCATCAGCAGTATCAGAAAGCCGTTCAGATTTATCTTGATTTTCTTGCTTTGCCCGACGGCTGGAAAGAAAACCAGATTGATGCCTGTCAGAAGCTTTCAGCCTGCTATCTCGCTCTGGATGATTCCCAGACTGCCCTTAAATGTCTGTTCCAGAGTTTTCTGTATGACCGTCCGCGCGCCGAAATCTGCTGTGATATCGGCAGAATCAAAATGCTCCATCAGAACTGGAATGATGCCGTCTTCTGGTATGAAACCGCTCTCAATGCCCCTCTCCCGGCTGAACAGCAGGGTTTTTCCGTTCCGGACTGTCATGATTATATCCCCTATATGCAGTTATGCGTCTGCTATGACCGTATGAGGAACTTCCCGAAAGCTAGGGCATATAATGAAAAGGCAGGACGTATCAAGCCCAAAGATGCAGGCTATTTATACAATCAGAACTATTTCCGCGAAATACTGAAAGAGGAGTGTGACAGATAATGGCTATGTATCCATGCTCAGGATGCGGAGCATCCGACTGGATTCCGTGTCCGCCGATACCGCCTTGTCCGCCCGTTGTGATAACAGGTGCGACCGGAGCAACAGGCGCAACAGGCGCAACAGGTGAACCCGGAGCGACCGGAGCAACTGGCGCAACAGGTCAGCCCGGTGCGACCGGAGCAACTGGCGCAACAGGTCAGCCCGGTGTGACCGGAGCAACTGGCGCAACAGGTCAGCCCGGTGCTACTGGAGCAACTGGCGCAACAGGCGAACCCGGTGCTACTGGAGCAACTGGCGCAACAGGTGAACCCGGAGCGACCGGAGCAACAGGCGCAACAGGTGAACCCGGTGCGACTGGAGCAACAGGCGCAACAGGTGAACCCGGAGCGACCGGAGCAACAGGCGCAACAGGTGAACCCGGTGCGACCGGAGCAACAGGCGCAACAGGTCAGCCCGGTGTGACCGGAGCAACTGGCGCAACAGGTGAACCCGGTGCGACCGGAGCAACAGGCGCAACAGGTCAGCCCGGTGCGACCGGAGCAACTGGCGCAACAGGTGAACCCGGTGCGACTGGAGCAACAGGCGCAACAGGTCAGCCCGGTGCGACCGGAGCAACTGGCGCAACAGGTGAACCCGGTGCGACCGGAGCAACAGGCGCAACAGGTGAACCCGG
>SVNI01000078.1 GCA_015066975.1 Ruminococcus sp.
ATAATTTTATCTATTATAGCACAGTTTCCGATTCCTGTCAATCAATTTGTGATTGACATTTGTGATAATTGCTGTTATAATAAAGCATAAGAGTGATAAAACAGGAGGAGAAACTACATGCATCAGAACGCAAGACGTATTTTCGGTGTTATCACTGCCAGTGCCGCAGATATTGAACAGCGCGAAGTCCTGAGGGGTATCATCCGGAAAGCACAGCAGGAAAATATTGATACTGCTGTGCTTTCCAACATCTACAACCCCAGCGAAACCGAACCGCTTCTTTCTGCCGAGAACGGCATCTATGACCTGATTCTTTCGGAAGAATTCGACGGTTTTATTCTGCTTTCAGAATCTATTATCAATCCGGATTTACAGAAAAACATTCTGAATCACCTGAGAAAACAAAGTCATGTTCCGATTGTTGTTATCGGCACGCCTCTGCCGTATTTTGTCCTGCCTCAGTTTTTCTTCATCAATACCAGTGATGAAGCTGATTTGGAAGACATCACCAGCCATCTGATAGAACAGCACGGCATGACAGAAATTCACATTCTGACCGGATATAAAGAAATTCAGGCTTCCGGAAAGCGTGTTGAAGGCTATCGCCGGGCACTGGAATCACACGGCATTCCGTATCAGGAAAAGAACGTTTTTTACGGAAATTTCTGGCTGAATTCCGGGCAGGAACAGGCACAGAAATATATTTCCGGTGCGCTGGCATTTCCGCAGGCACTTATCTGCTGTAATGATTATATGGCTTACGGTTTTCTGGATGAATGCATCATGCAGGATATTCCCATACCGGAAAAAACCGCTGTTATCGGCTATGAATATATCAGAGAGAGACGCTATCACTCGCCTTTGCTGACGACTTACCGGAGAAACCGCCAAGCACTTGGCGAAGAAGCCGTCCGTCTGCTGACAGAAAAACTCAATTCCGGCACTTACGGAACATTTTCCCCGCCGAAAGGCACGCTCATTCCCGGCGATACCTGCGGATGCGGTGCAGAAATACAGGATATCAAGCGGGAAATCCGGGATATGCAGACAAAATCAAAATATGATTTTCTGAACCTGTTCAGCCAGCTTGAACAGCGTCTGACAGAATGCCGGACGATTGAAGAATTCACTGCAAAATGCCGTGATTTCCGCTTTATGATTCGGGAGGCAGACAAGCTTTTTCTCTGCCTGTATGAAGACTGGTATGAAGAAAAGCCTGTTTCAGAGCACATGGTCTGTTACAATCTGCTTTCTGACGAAGCACCGATATTATATCACAAGCAGGAATTTTCAGCGATATTCAGAGGAAAATCCGCACCCTATTATTTCTGTCCGCTGTTTTTTGCACAGTGTCTGCTGGGCTATATTATTCTGAGCTTTGACCATCCGGATACGTTTGACCATATCTTCCGGAACTGGCTGAAATCTATCTCGAACAGTCTGGAATTCCTCTGCATGAAAAATGACATCCGCTATCTGACCCAGTGTCAGAATCTTTCTGAACAGCGCGACACGCTCACAGGCATGTATAACGAAAAAGGCATGAGAAATGCCTATCAGTCCGCCGACAAGCATCAGTTATTCCTGACGGCTCTGCAAATTCCGGAAAAAAACACTTCCGGCATGAAAGAAGCCGACAGAATCTCTGCTGTCCTTGACTGTGCGGAAGCTGTCCGGCAGTTCTGCGGAAATCCCGGAGACATCTGCGGAAAAGTCACTGAAACTATGTTTCTCTGTCTGGTACACAGCCCGAATGATACTGTCTTTCTGGAACGGCATCTTTCTGCAATTCTGCATCAGCATATGACTTATATGCAGGAATTCGGCACAGATTCTTTTTTTTGCTGTGCTGTACCGTGTCATATGCGCTCGTATGCGGAATGTCATGCAGAATATACCGAACAGCTTGTTCAGAAGATGAAAATCCGCACGGAACAGCAGAATCATCCGCATTATAAAGAACTGCATCAAATCCGCAATCAGATATGGCTGAATCCTGAAGCTACATTCAATTCCGAGGAAGTCTATGCACTCTACAGCGGAAGCAAAGGCTATTTCCGGCAGATTTACCGGCAGTGCTACGGCATCACGATTCATGATGACTGCACTTCTGCACGGGTTGCAAGAGCACAGTATCTTCTGACGGTGACTGTACTGAGCATTTCAGAAATCGCCCGGCAGTGCGGATATGCTGATTCCAAGTACTTCATGCGCCAGTTTCAGCAGGAGACAGGCTTCACGGCGGTGCAGTACCGCAACATGATGCGCTGAATTTGTATTAATCATACAGGAGATAATTATGTTTAAGCAATATAAAAAGCAGTTGATATGCTGTCTTGCCGTTCTGCTTGCAAGTATCTGGGCGGTATGGATGCTGATTTCACAGAAACTGACACTGCATCAGCGGTTTGCGCTCGGACTGGTCAGGCCGGATGTGATTTCCGTTTCCATGCCCCTGCCCGGCAGTATGTCCGAAACAGATGCACAGAACACATTTGAAAAATTAACTGCCGGATTCGAGAAACAATATCCCGGCTTCGGCATTGATTTGAAAATCTACACAGATGCTTCTGCCATGCCGGAAGATTCTGACATGTATCTGAATGGGGAAGATGCGCTTCCGGAATCTGCGGATTTATCTGAAATCTGTCAGGAGATTGACATGCAGAACTATCTGACGGATTTTTCAGCCATAAAACAGGGAATTCCGCTGTCATTCAGCATTCCTGTGCTTTATTACGATATGGCAGATATGAATTTATTTCAGCAGTTGGCCGGGAAAGACAGTATCGAACTCAAGAATCTGCCGGAAACTGCTTTCCGGGATTCTGTGGATGATGCTTTCTTTCAGGAGTTTCTGAATCATCCGGAATATCCTGTGCTTGATAACAGTGCCAGAATCTGTCAGGCAGAACAGAACCCGGCATCTTCCGGCAGAATTCACATGATACCTGTGACCATCAACGGCGGTTATCGGAAAATCTATCATAATTTCTGCGAAGTCAGCGCACAGAGCGATAAAAACAAACAAAATATCGCCATGCTCTGGATTGAATATCTTCTTTCGGAAGAAGCGCAGACGATTCTGTTCGCGGAACATTACGGCGAACTGCCTCTGCACGAATCGGCATTCGATACGGCAGTCAGCCAGCACCGGGAATTCCGGAGGCTGGAAATTCTCAAATCTCAGCCCGAAACGGAGGATATCAGTGATGAATAATATTTTCAGAATTCTGATTCCGGTGCTGTTCTGCGTGATATGCTGTGCTGTGCCGTTAGGCATCTGGCTGAAAGCATCCGGTTCGGAAGGCTTGCAGGAAGCTGTCTACGCACCCGGAGAAGATGAAATCATTCTGCCGGAAGTGCTCTGTCTCCAGAAAGAAGAAGCGGTTTCCAAGCTGACGGCACTGGGACTTCGGGTTATCGAAAAAGAAAAAATCCATCATGCCGTAATTCCGGAAAATCAGATTCTCACACAGTCGCCCTCTGCTGGAACAGCACTCAGACAGGGCGATACTGTAATGCTGACCGTCAGCGACGGCTGGTCGGATTATGTGCCGAATCTGCTGGATATGCCTAAGGAAAAAGCAACAGAAAAGCTGATTTCTCTGGGCTTTGCAGTCGATTATCAGGAAAGTTCCAGCGAAACCGTCGCCCCCGGCGCAGTTCTGGCACAGAGCGTTCCGGCTGATACCAGACTTTCCCTCGGCAGTGAAATCATTCTGACGATTTCGACAGGCCGTGAAAATACAGACGTGACTGTTTATGAACAAGTGGGAAACTATATCGGCATGGATTTTGAAGAAGCCAAAGCACAGCTTTCAGAATTATATCTCTACGCATTGCAGGCCGACACTGTCTATGACCCGGATATCCCCAACGGAACGATTATTTCTCAGGATATCGCACCGGGTTCGGCTGTTCCGCAGGGAACAAGCATTCAGATGCGAATCAGTCTCGGACAGATTACCGTCCATGTACCGGACTGCACTGGACAGACCGTTTCCGAAGCCCGGAAGCTTCTGGAAGATGCCGGACTTGTCTGCATGGTAATTTATACCGCATCCGGGGACTATCCGCTTGATTCTGTCATCTCACAGGACACTCCTGCGGATTTGTCCGTAGCAAAGGGAAGCCGTGTCTGGTTAACTGCAAGCGTCGGTTCATCCAGCTATGTCATCAGCACAGGGGGCTGGTCAGGCAATCCCCTGCCGTCGTTCAATACTTCCTCCGAATCGGAAACAGAATCGCTCCCTGCTGAAGAACTCGCAGATTTATTTGAAACTGCTCCTGTCATCATTGACCCGGAAGAACCCCTTCCGGAAGAACTTCCCCCGGAATTCGTTCCTGAACTCCCCACAGACGAACCGCTTACAGAAGCTGTTCCCGAAACAGAACCCCCGGCATCTGCGCCGGAATATGAAGAAGCTCCCGAAACTGCGCCTTTTTAATCTTTCTGATTTTTATTTATATTTATGAAATCTGCACAAAGAAAAGCACGAATCTTTGTGCAGATTTTTCCCATAAATTCCATCATCACAAAACGTATTATCAGCAGACCGGTGAAAATTCCGGTCATCGAAAAGGAGGAACATGCTGCACTATGACAGATTCACAATTTGATGCGGCTGTCGAAAAAATCCGGAACGGCGACAAAAACGCTCTGAAATTAATCTACGATGCGTACGGCGACAAGATTTACAGACTGTTTTTGAGCAAACTGCATAATCATCAGGACGCTGAAGATTTGACTTCGGATTTCTTTCTGAAACTCTGGGAATGTGCATCTACCTATCAGCCCGGAAACGGCCATAAATGCTGGATGAACACTATCGCCCGGAATATGGCTGTTGATTATTTCCGCAAATCCGGAAGGGAAATCCCCGCCGAAGATGTTGAAATTCTCAATACAGATGCCTTCACAGAACATACGACAGCAGAAGACACAACTATCAACAAAATGCATACATCACATCTGCTTTCACGGCTTTCAGCCGAAGAACAGGAAATTGTGCAGATGCATCTTGCAGCAGAACTGACTTTCCGGGAAATTGCCGTCATACTGAAACGACCTCTCGGCACAGTCGCGTGGAAATACCGCACTGCTATCGGAAAATTACAGAAACTGGCAAAGGAGGGAGAACTGGTATGACCAAAAAAGAAATCGAGGAGAGATTACAAGAGGAAATGCACCAGAATATCCCCGATAAAGATGCTCTGTGGCAGAAAATTGAAAACCGTCTGCCGGAACAGCCTGTTTCCCAGCCGATAAAAAGAAATATCAGAATGACATCCGGAAGCAGATTCATGACCGTGGCGGCATGTTTCCTGCTGGTTATCGCCGGAATGCGGTTTTTCAGCACGGTGAGAAACCTGAATCAGCCGACTGAAACGACTGCCGAAAATTCCGCCGTCCCTGCTGATGAAGCCGATAACGAAGGCATCGCATTGGAAGACAATCATGCGGATGCCGTTCCGGAACAGTCCGCAGAGTCTGATAAAAATACAGAAAATCAGGAAATACTGAAATATCAGAATCTGCATCTTCCGCAGGGAGAGAATATCGCCTCGCAGGTGAATCTGTCACGGCTCGGAACGGACGGCGAATATTTCAGCGAAGATGAAATCTTAGCAAAGACCAGTTTATTTATTGATGTCAAAATTCTCGAAGGCGCACAGAATCCCGATTCCGGAAAAATGGAATATACGTTGCAGATTCTGGATGTATACGGCGGTGAACTCGATGCCGAAACTATCACGCTCGAAACGAGTTCAGCTTATATTCTGGAACAGAATCATGAATATGTTCTTCCGGTGACTGCCGATTGCAGTCTTGCTTATGAATGCGCTCCCCAGATTGAGAAAACTCAGGATAACAAGCTTATCATCCCGAACGGCTGGTATACGCTCATGCAGGGCGAAACGACTCCGGTTTTATACGACAGTATCGGAAAAGATGACTATTTCTATGACAGAATGTATCTCACAAAAGATTTGAATCTGGATTTGTTAATTCAGAAATGGCAAAGCCTGTAACTCTAAGGAGGTTTTATTATGAAAAAATTACGAAAAACAGCTCTGCTGACAGTTATCTGTCTGACCGCAGTATTCTATAACGCATGTGGCGGAGGAAGCTATGAAAATTATAGTTCTCCCAGTCTCGCTCCCAATAACAGCAAGTCGGCTTCACAGGATAACGCCGGCGTACCTGCCTATGAACAGTCCGCTGATGCCGAAGCCGAAGGCGGTGAACAGTTCTTTAATACCGAAGAATATGCTCAGATTGTCGAGAACGGCTTTATCAATACCGCTGAGGAAAATACAAGCACTTTCTCGATTGATGTCGATACCGCTTCTTATTCCAACGTGCGCCGGATGATTCAGGACGGCTATTATGACAACATTCCGCAGGCGGTCAGAATCGAAGAAATGATTAACTATTTCAATTATGATTATCCCGTTCCGGAAGATGATTCGCCGTTTTCCGTCACGACCGAATTAAGCACCTGTCCGTGGAATCAGAACAATCAGCTTATGCTTATCGGCTTGCAGGCGGATAAGATTGATTTAAGCTCCCGTACCCCCATGAATCTCGTTTTCCTGATTGATGTCAGCGGTTCAATGTACGGTGAAGACCGTCTCGGACTCGTGCAGAAAGCCGTCAACATGCTGGCCGAAAACCTTACCGAAAATGACAGAGTTTCGATTGTCACTTATGCCGGATATGAATCTGTCGTGCTTGAAGGTGTTGCCGGAAATGAAACTCAGAAAATTACAGATGCTATCAGCAATCTGACAGCCGGAGGCTCTACCGCCGGAGAAGCCGGAATCAAAAAGGCTTATGAAATCGCAGAAAAATATTTCATTCAGGGCGGAAATAACCGAGTTCTGCTTGCTACTGACGGCGATTTGAATGTTGGTGTCTCCTCCAGCGAAGAATTAAAGAAACTCGTCGAAAAAGAACGCGATACGGGAGTGAATTTATCTGTTCTCGGTTTCGGATACGGCAACCTCAAAGATGAAAAGCTTGAAACTCTCGCCGATAACGGAAACGGCAATTATTCCTATATTGACAGCGAATTAGAAGCCAAAAAAGTCCTGATTCAGGAAATGGGCGGAACACTTTACACTGTCGCAAAAGATGTTAAATTACAGCTTGAATTCAATCCCGAAACTGTTCAGAGTTATCGCTTAATCGGCTATGAAAACAGAGTGCTTGCCAATGAAGATTTCAATAATGATAAAGTAGATGCCGGAGAAATCGGCGCAGGGCATTCTGTCACGGCATTATACGAAATTGTTCCGGCAGAATCGGAGACGGATAATCTTCTGAAACTTGCCATGAGATACAAAGCCCCTGACGGCGAACAGAGCCTTTACAAAGAATTTGAAATCCTGAAATCCGGAAGCTGGTCTGACCAGATGCAGAAAAATGAAGCCTTTGCTTCCGCCGTGACGGAATTCGGAATGCTCCTGAGAAACAGTCAGTATGCAGGTACAGCAAGCTGGACGCAGATTCGTGAACTTCTCGCACAGACGGATATTGCAGACGAATACAGAGCGCAGTTTACAGAGCTTGTCGATGAAGCTTATCAGGCAGGCCTGCTTCCGGAAACGGTCAGCGAAGCAGAAGCCCCTGTTCCGGAAACCGTTCCCGTTCCGGAGGAAAACACTCCGCAGGAAACCGAAAATCAGGGCGAAGACGTGAAAGCATCCGCCGGATATGATTTCACCATGACAGCCTATTATCAAGGGAATCAGGTCGAACTGCCTGACCCGGAAAGCTTTGTTGCACTAGTCGAGATGTATCTCAATCAGGAAGATACGCTGAATCAGTATGCTGACGGTCTTATCGAAAGCAATGCCCAGCAGAACGGCACTTACGTCGATATTTCCTATCTGGATACCTACGAAAAAGACGGCAAGATGCTGACATTCACCAACGGCGAAACGTTCAAGAGCTACGGACTGACAATTCTGATTGACGGCGATACTGAACAGCTTATCATCAACAATGACGGCTACAGAAATGTTTATGTTCTGCCGAAAGTCGTGAAAGATGAACTCAATCTCCGCATGATGATGCTGGAGGAATAAGCAAAATAAAAACAGGAACAGCCTGAACGGACTGTTCCTGTTTTTATCTATTGAAAGGTGATATTATGAAGAAGACAGCTTAGTTAATGGGAGAATCAGCCTGCCTGCTGTTCTCTGTCGTGGCCGAAATTAGCCGTTGCATTCGCCTGAACGGTTTCTTCCTGATTGGAATTGTTCTGACGGTCTTTCATATTTTTTCCGGCTTTCATCTGAGAACGGTCGATTTCGCCGTTTTCGTCAGTGGGAAGCTCGAAGCCGTCAGGCATCTGACCGCCCTGCTGACCTCCGCGGAAACCGCCCTGCATCTGAGAGGGGTCGAAATTTTCGGGTGTTACGATATCGCCGTTTTCATCAGTGGGGAGTTCCATACCTTCGGGGAGGGTAATTTCACCGTTTTCATCAGTAGGAAGTTCCATCTGACCTCCGCCGAAACCGCCCATCTGACCGCCTCCCATGCGTCCGCCTCCGCCGAAGCCTCCGCCCATCATACCTTTTGCTGTGCCAATGAAGCTGACAGAATCTTCCAGCGTAACAGAACCGGATTCTGTACCGTCATTCTGATAAGAACCTGTAGTATACAGACCGTTTTCATGGCTGGCAGTGGAAGTGCCGTTCAGGTAGAGTGTATAAGTCTTTCCGGATTCAAGTGCATCACTGCTGAATATTACGGAATTGAACTGCTTGGAGGGTGCAAAGCTGATGATTTCGTTTCCGTCCTCGTCGCAGAGGGTTACAAGAGTATTGGCATTCTGATAGTTATCCAGTGTGATGACGATTGCATTTTGAGAAGCATCATCGGGATATTCGGCCATGCCGGAGCTTCCGGCTGCGAACAGGAAACCGCCTGTCAGGCTGATGCCATTATTGGAATCGAGTGCGCCGTTGCCGTCATTGGTCGGGCCGTCGACAAGAACTGTTCCTCCGCTGATGGTCATAGAGCCGTTGGAATCGAGGCCGTCGCCGTTGGCATTGACATAGACATAACCGCCGGAAATTTCGAGAGCACAGTTCACAGCGTTACCCATAGCACCCTGCTGAGAGCCGTCGCTGGCGTTGAATCCGTCATCAGAAGAAGTCAGATTGATTGTACCGCCGGAAACCAGAATATCAGAAGCTTCAATGCCCTCATAGGACTGTGTAATGTTCACGATACCTCCGGAAACAGTCAAATCCGCATCGGCATGAAGTGCCTTGTCACCGGCTTCGATATGGAATTCACCGCCTGTGATATACAGGCTGTTATTGGAATGAAGTGCATCATCAGCGGTATTGAGTTTCAGAGAACCGCCGGAGATATAGAGCATAGAACCGGCCTTGATGCCTTTGATACTGATAGTATCTTCTTCGGCAGTTTCTGTAGAAGCTGTATTTGCCGGAGCATCACCGGAAGACATATCCGCCGGAGCATCACCGGAAGGCATATCCGCCGGAGCATCACCAGAGGGCATATCCGCCGGAGCATCACCGGAAGACATATCGGCCGGAGCATCACCGGAAGGCATATCGGCCGGAGCATCACCGGAGGGCATATCCGCCGGAGCATTGCCATCAGAATTCTGCATATTAAATCCGCCGTGGCCGCCGCCGAATCCGCCGCCGCCCATCATGCCGAAATCATCATGTTTTGTTTCAGCATTGGCAGTGCCGCCGCCGGAGGTGATGTC
>SVNI01000079.1:0-5491 GCA_015066975.1 Ruminococcus sp.
GTGGCTGAGAGTGCAAGTACTTTGTACTCTCTTTTTTATTTTTTCTTATCCCTTGCCAACGAAAATTTAACACTTACTATTTGAGCGCATCTTCAATCTGCTGTAATTCTTCGGGGGAGAAATCCAGATGCTGAATGCACCGGATATTATCAAGAATCTGTTCCGGACGGCTTGCGCCTGTGATAACAGTCGTCACGGCTTCATGGCTGAGAATCCATGACAAGGCCATCTGTGAAAGCTTCTGTCCTCTCTGCAAAGCGATTTGGTTCAGGCGGTTCAGGCGGTTGCGCATAGCTTCATCAAGCTGACTTCTCATCCATGTATTTCCCTTTCCGATTCTGGAATCTTCCGGAATGCCGTGCAGATACCTGTCTGTCAGGAATCCCTGCGCCAAAGGCGAAAAGACTGCTAAGCCGAAGCCTTCTTTCTTTGCGAGGTCTTGCAGGCCGTCGGTTTCCGTCCAGCGGTTCAGCATGGAGTAAGACGGCTGATTCACAATAAACGGCGTGCGCAGTTCCCGGAAGATGTTCAGAATTTCCGCCGTCTGGCCGGCATTATAATTCGAGATGCCGACATAGAGAGCCTTTCCCTGTCTGACAGCGTTATCCAGTGCAAGGGCAGTTTCTTCGACAGGGGTTTCCGGGTCGGGGCAGTGATGATAAAAAATATCTACATAATCCAGATTCATGCGTTTTAAGCTCTGGTCAAGCGAAGCGGTCAGATATTTCCGTGAGCCGTTCTTGTCGCCATAGATGCCGTCCCACATTTCGTAGCCGGCTTTTGTCGAGATGCATAATTCATCCCGATAGGCTTTCATATCGTTCAGGATTCTGCCGAAATTGCTTTCTGCCGTGCCGTTGTAGGGATGCCCGTAATTATTTGCCAAATCGAAATGGACAATGCCGTTATCGAATGCTGTGTGAATCATGTTCACCATGTTGGCATAACACCCCTGCGAGCCGAAATTCTGCCATAAGCCGAGGGATATGACGGGAAGTTTCAGACCGCTTTTTCCGCACCGGCGGTAAAGCATGGAATCATAGCGCGTTCCGGAGGCGCGGTATTCGGAATCATAAACAGTACACATATCAAAAATTTCCTTTCTTGTTTTATATCTTGTTGAATACAAATATCTGCAATAACAGCAAAACTGCCATTGTTCCGAAATTCACTGCCGAAAATGTCAGCAGATAGTTCCCTGTCTTCGGATGTTCGGACTTCTGATAGCACTGATAAGAAATCAGGCTCGCCATAGATGCGATTAATGTACCTAATCCGCCGAGATTCACGCCCAGCAGAAGTGCTGTTCCGTTATCGGTAAAGCCGGAAAGCATCACCGCTGCCGGAACGTTGCTGATAACCTGTGAAAGCAGTATGGAAATCAGCAGTTCATGTCCGGTCAGGATTCTGGAGAAAAATCCGCTGACGGCATCAATCCGCGCGATATTCCCGACAAAGACAAAGAAAAACAGGAACGTTGCAAGAAGCGTATAATCAACTTTTCCGAACAGTGCCGGATTTGTCAGGAGAAGCAGAATCACAGTCAGAATCAGGCAGAGCCAGTCCGGAATCACCCGGAACACCGTCAGCAGACAGATGATAAATACAACACCGTAAATGACAGCCGGTTTTTTCGGGATTCCGGCAGAATCAGACGCTTCCGGACGGCAGGGTTCAGCCGGAAGCAGAAACGTCAGAAGCAGAAGGCATATCAGGCCGGCAATGCCTGCCGGAAGCATGGTTTTCAGGAATACGCCTGTTGTGAGCTGATACACATCATAAAGATAGAGATTCTGCGGATTGCCGACAGGGGTCAGCATACTGCCGAGATTGGCAGAAGCATTTTCCAGCACGATAGTCAGGATTTTATGTTTTTCATCAGGAATGTTCCGGAACGTCAGAATTGTCAGGGGCACGAACGTCAGCAGAGCGACATCATTGGTGACAAGCATTGCTGAAAAGAACGAAATCAGAATCAGCATGACGGCTAACCGGCGGACAGTTCCGGCTTTTGATAACAGAAAATCCGTCATTTTTTCAAAAATGCCGATACTTCTCAGCCCGGCAATCGCGCCCATCAGGGCGAACAGTTCAATCAGCACGGCGGTATTGCAGTAGCCGAGATATTCTTTATCTGGCGGAACAAGAAAGACCGTCACCAGAGCCAATACAAACGAAGCAAGCAGGACGGGCTGATTCTTGCAGAATGTGATAATTTTTTCTTTCATAACCAATCACCTCTTTTATGACAGTATTTTTTTCTTGCTGATTCTTCTTATTTCTATTATAGCATATCTTCGGGAGCATGTCAATCTGTGAACAGAATCCGGAATCGGCTTCTTAAGAAAATCTTAAACAAATTCCCTCTTGTTTCTTAATCACAATTGCTGTATAATAATAGCATAAGAAAAAACTAGAGAAGGAAGTGTCCCCCATGTCACATCATATCTTAATCTGTGATGATGAAAAAGATATTGTCAACGCTCTGAAAATTTATTTCTCTCAGGAAGACTACATTCTGCATGATGCCTATAACGGCCGTGAAGTACTGGAAATTTTAAGAAAAGAGAAAATTGACCTGCTTCTGCTTGACATCATGATGCCGGAAATGGACGGCATTCAGACCATGACCGAACTCCGGAAGAAATATAATCTCCCTGTCATTCTGCTGACCGCCAAAAGCGAAGATACAGATAAAATTCTGGGTCTGAATCTCGGTGCAGATGATTATATCACCAAGCCTTTCAATCCTATGGAAGTGCTCGCCCGTGTGCGTTCCCAGCTAAGAAGATATACCCAGCTAGGAAGTTCTGTTCAGCCGACGGATTCGCAGTTCACATGCGGAAATATCCTGCTTGATGATGCCGAAAAAATCGTCACGGTAGACGGCATAGAAGTCAATCTCACTCCCACGGAATATGCTATCTTATTTTTCCTGATTCGCGCACAGAACAAAGTGTTCTCCCCGAAAGAAATCTATTCTGAAATCCGGGGCGAATTACCCTACGGCGCAGAAGGTACAATCGCCGTGCATATCCGGCATTTAAGAGAAAAAATCGAAATCAATCCGGCTGAACCCCGATTTCTGAAAGCTGTCTGGGGTCAGGGCTATAAGCTGGAATCTTCCGAAAGGTCGTGAACATCATGAAAACAAACACTGTCAGAAAAGCCGTTGCTGTTATCGCCTATGCTGTCAGCATTCTGACCGCTATGGGAGGAATCGGCGGAACAATCGCCCTCGCCGAAATGGGATGCTATACAGAATCCCTCTCCGAATTCGAGCACAACAATGCAGAAAGAAATCTGTTCTCTGATATTGAGAATCTGAACGCTGATTTTGAAAATCTGAAAGCAGAGGGCTATTTTGATGAAACGACTCCCGAACAGCGCAGACAGGCTCTTTACAACAATTTCATGCGCCGTTATGACGAAACCAGAACGAATTTCTTCTTTCAGGTGTATGACAGTGAAGATAATCTCCTGATGCAGTCCTATCAGGCAGATTATGAGCTGTTCCAGACGGAAACCTACTATGATTCCAACCGCACCGAAGAAGAAAAAATCATGACGGAAGCAGAATATAACAAAATGATGCGTGATACTCCGCCGGATGACTACTTTTCACAGCAGATAATCGTCCCGCACGGCGACCCTGCACCGACGCTTTCTGATGCCACATCTTCCGAACCCGTTACAGAACCCGAAATCGAAGCCATTACCGAACCTGTCACGGAACAAATCACCGAACCCGTCACGGAACAGGCAACAGAAATTCCGACGGAATCACAGCCGGAAACAGAATCACTTTCCGAACCTGTCACCGAACCGCCGGAAGAAGAAAATCAGGATTCTGTCGGACTTGTCGCCCATGCCGAAGATAGTGCCGTCTATATTTCGGAATATTCTGTAGAAGAACAAATCAGCATTGCCAATGCCCTGAATCTGGATTATGAGGAAGACGGTGAAAATGTATGGGTTTACTATAATGATTCCCGGATTCCGTTTGCAGAATATTTTCAGAATCTGGTCAGCCGGCTTTCTGATTTCGATATTGTCACGCAGGACGGCTGGCATTACGTCATAGACAAGAATCAGACTCCGCCCCAGCTTATGGATATTGCAGACTATATCATGAACTATCCGGAAAAATTCGAGCATGTAGAAAATACCGTATCCATTTCGGAGGAAGTACCGCAGAATTATGATTTTTATTATGATGTGACGATTTATCACACAGAAAATCCGGTCAATCATTATATCACGGGTTATGTCAAAAAAAATCTCACTGCCGAAGATAATTATTATACCAATCATAAATATTCTTCTTTAGTGTACCGGTTCAGATATGCTGTTCCGGCAGTGGGGATAATTTCCTGCATCATCTGGCTGATAAGCCTGATATATTTAATCCGTTCGGCAGGGTATCACAAAAACGAAGAAACAGCAACAGAATCCGTATTCGAGAAGATTCCGTTTGATTTGTTCACGGCTGTGCTGTGTATTCTCTGTTTGATAAGCCTTATCGGGGCGGATGAAGTTGTGAATTATTCCGGCACGGCGGTGACGGTCGCCGTTGTCTGCGGATGTGCGATACTCTGGGGATTAGTTCTGCTCTGGTGGCTGATGAGCCTAGCCGTCAGAATCCGGACGGGAACACTCTGGAGAAATAACCTTATCACAAAGATTCTGATTTTCCTGAAACATCTGTTCGGAAAACTGAAAGAAAAAAATTCCGAACTGCTGGAAATGATACCGTTTGTCTGGAAAGCCGGACTGCTTGCATTCGGCTATCTGTTTTTAGATTTCATCAGTCTTGTGCTGACAAGCAATCATAGCGCATTCGGATTTATCCTGAAAGCCTTGCTGATGCTTGCAACAGTGCTCGGCACGGTTGTGACAGTGTATCAGCTTCATCTATTGCAGGAAGGCGGTCAGAAGCTTGCAGACGGCCATCTTGATGAAAAAATTCCGGAGCAGAAATTTTTCCTGTCATTCCGGAAACATGCCGAAAATCTCAACAGCATCAGCGACGGCATGAACAAGGCCGTTTCCGAACGGCTGAAAAGCGAAACTTTCCGGACGGAATTAATTGCGAACGTTTCGCACGATATCCGCACACCGCTGACTTCTATTATCAATTATACGGACTTGCTTTCCAAGCTGGAAATTCAGGACGAAACGGCACAGGAATATATTGAAGTATTAGCCCGTCAGTCTGCCCGTCTGCGGAAACTCACCGAAGACGTGCTCGAAGCCTCCAAAGCCAGCACCGGAAGCATGAAAGTCGAAAAAATCCCGATGGATTTACAAGTACTCCTCCAGCAGATAGAGGGCGAATTCGCCGAGAAATTTGAATCCAAACGTCTGGAATACATCAGCACTCTGCCCGAATCTCCCCTGATGGTTCTTGCTGACGGCCGTCTGTTATGGCGTGCGCTCGATAACTTGTTCAATAATATCTTCAAATATGCCATGCCCGGCACAAGAGTCT
>SVNI01000079.1:5501-9713 GCA_015066975.1 Ruminococcus sp.
AGCAGAATTAGATATTTGTCACGCTCCGGAATATCTCTGCTGTACAGTTGAATCTTTCCGCAGAAGCCCTCATGGAACGATTTGTCAGGGGCGACCGTTCACGGAATACCGAGGGAAGCGGATTAGGCCTTTCTATCGCACAGAGCCTGATTGCACTCCAGAACGGCGCAATGCAGATAGAAATCGACGGCGATTTGTTCAAAGTTGCCATACGCTTTCCGGAAATTTCATCAGAAAACCCTTGACAAATTCCCCCCGGCATGATATAATTGAAAAAGCGTGAAATACAGGAAAACAACGTTTTTCCAGTGAAAATATCATAACGGAGGAATCAGCGTGAAAAAATTTACTTCAAAAGAACTGCGCAGTACATGGAAGCAGTTCTATCTGGAAAGAGGACATAAAGACGTAGGAGCAGTATCACTGGTATCTGACGGCGCAACAGGGGTATTATTCAACGTTGCCGGAATGCAGCCTTTAATGCCGTATCTGCTGGGTCAGGAGCATCCGCTTGGCACAAGACTCTGCAACGTACAGGGCTGTGTCAGAACCAATGATATTGATTCTGTCGGGGATGAATCTCATGTAACGTTCTTTGAGATGATGGGAAGCTGGAGTCTCGGCGACTACTTCAAGAAAGAGCGTACCCAGTGGAGCTTTGAACTGCTGACACAGGTATTCGGCTTCCAGCCGGAACAGCTTGCTGCAACGGTATTCGAGGGCAACGAAAAAGCCCCCAGAGATGACGAAACTGCCAAGTTCAGAATCGAATCCGGATTTCTGCCGGAGAATATCTATTATCTTCCCGAAGAAGATAACTGGTGGGGTCTCGAATCCGGCCCGTGCGGTCCTGACAGCGAAATGTTCTTTATCAATCCGGATATGCCGAAATGTTCTCCGGAATGCCGTCCGGGATGTTCCTGCGGAAAATATACCGAACTCGGAAACGATGTATTCATGCAGTACAGCAAATCCGAAGACGGTGTGATTACTCAGCTCGAAAAGAAAAACGTCGATACCGGCTGGGGACTGGAAAGAAATCTTGCGTTCCTGAACGGCGAAAAAGACGTTTACCGGACAGATGTATTTTCTTCTGCAATTGCATTTATCGAAGAAGCTTCCGGCCTGACTTACGGTGCTGACAAGGAACAGACCAAGGCTATGCGCATTATCGCCGACCATGTGAGAACTTCTGTGATGCTTATCGGCGACGAAGCAAAACTGACTCCCTCGAATGTCGGTGCAGGCTATATCCTGAGAAGGTTAATCCGCCGTGCGGTCAGATATGCAAGAAGCCTGAATCTTTCTACTGAAAATCTGAAAAATCTGTGTCTGGTGTATATCAATGAAGTCTATGCAGAAGCCTATCCGCTTCTGGTTTCCCAGACAGATTTCATTCTGAACGAATTCACGAAAGAATGCAACAGATTCTCTGATACGCTTGAAAAGGGCATGAAAGAATTCAAGAAAATCATCACCAAGAAAGAGCAGAATCAGGAAAAGCAGATTGAAGGCAATGTGGCATTCCATCTTTATGATACGTTTGGTTTCCCGATTGAACTGACTGTCGAAATGGCGGAAGAACTGGGCTATTCGGTAGATACAGAGGGCTTCCGGACGGCATTTAAGGAACATCAGGACAAGAGCAGAGCTATCGAAAAGAACGTGCTCAAGAGCGGTCTGGAAAACGATTCGGAGGGCACAATCAAGCATCATACAGCAACGCATCTCCTGAACGCTGCACTCAAGAGAGTGCTCAACCCGGATACGCATCAGAAAGGCTCGAAAGTATCTGAAGACCAGCTCAGATTTGACTTCAACTGTGACCATAAGCTGACAGATGAAGAAATCAGTCAGATTGAAACATTAATCAACGGCTGGATTGCACAGGATATGCCTGTCAGCTTCGAGTCCGTCGAAAAGATGAAAGCTGTGGAAATGGGCGCAGAACATGAATTTATCGAGAAATATCCCGATATCGTCAAAGTTTACACAATTGGTAATGTTTCTATGGAAATCTGCACAGGCCCTCATGTGAATTCCACATCCGAACTGGGAACATTCAAGATTCTGAAAGAAAAATCCAGTTCCCGCGGTGTCCGCAGAATTGTGGCATCTGTTCAGTAATCAGAAAAAATAGCAGGCATACCGGAAAACGGTGTGCCTGATTTTTTTGAATTAATAAAATCCCTCTGTAATGCCGTTGCCTGTATTCGGATGAAAGACCGACCACACGCAGTCCGTCAGAAACAGAATTCCCAGAATCCGGCAGAGGATTTTTCTCTTGTCAGCCGGAATCAGCCGGAGCAGATTATCAGATACCGGCGCGATAAAATACGTCACGGCAACTCCGGCAAGCCCGAACACAGTCAGCCCTTCGAGGCAGATTCTGCCGTTGAGGTTCATGAAATAGCCGGTATAGTCCCACCATTTCAGCCCGGCGACCTGCTCCAGAATCCATGATGTGAAATATTCCAGCGCACCGCAGATAACAAACGCACTTGCAAAGAGCATTCCGGGCTGTTTCCGGAGGGGTTTCAGCAGACAGATGATAATCAGTCCGCCCGTGCCGTAAATCGGAAGCCACGGGCCTGTCATTGTCCCCCGGTTGATGAATGACCCCTCATTCACCAGATAGAAGCAGACTTCAAAAATCCAGCCGATAAGCGAAAACAGAAAGAAAAACAGAAAAAGCGTTTCCGTGCTGTAATTTTTTTCGTAATCCGTTGTCAGCCAGCGGTGCTTTTCCAGATGCAGTGTCGGACATTGTGTCTCCGGATAGGATACCGTGCCCGGCGTATCGAACAGATAGTCATCTATCAGCAGTTCGGGCTTTTCGAGCTGATTGTTCTTTTCTTCCCGAAGCTTTGCATAAAATTCCGCAAACAGGCATTCTTTATAGGGATTCAGAAAGAACACCGAAGTCATATGAAACGTTGCGCCGTCCAGAAGTGCCAGCGGAAACAAGGACAAATCCAACAGAAAAGCCTGTTTCTTGTCGCCGTGCATCAGTTCTTTGGAGAGTGCAAAGGCTTCTTTTGAAGTCAGATTGGGATTTTCGGCCATCAGATAAGGAATCATCAGATATTCATAATACTTATAAATTCCCCCTATGATGGTAAAATTCCACAATGTCTGCCGGATATCTCTCAGAAACATGACTTTTGCGGTATTCTTCTCGCATCCGGTGCGGTAGACAAACAGAATCCGGTCAGCTCTGGTATGCGGATACAGCCTGCGTTCCAGAAAATAACGGCATTTGCCGACAAGAAGCAGATTCTTCACGAGAATCCAGAACAGCCCTGATAAAATCATCATAATAAAAATCGTCACAGATTCTGCAATTTTCCCATGAAAGAGAATCTTGTTCAGGCCGTTCAGAATTCCGAATCCGAATGACCCCGAAGCGGTCACTTCATTCACGATAACGGAAAAATACCCCATAGTATATTTTTCCGCCGTAGTTTCTGCAAGATGTTCGGAATCTACCTGAATCAGATGCACTTCCGACAGGAATTCCTGCAAAATCTCGAAATTGGTTTTACGGTTTTCGCGGAGTTCATAAGAGAAATCTCCCTGCATAAGCTTCTGATTCCAGTCTGTGGCGTACTGATAGCCGTCCCGGAGCAGAAATCCGACAAGGAACACAATCACGACATTTAAGAAATATTGTGTCCGCAGATGCCTGAGGGCAGACTGATAGAGTATTTTACGATTTTTCATGACATCACCTCAAGATACATCATAGCATAAAACAGAAATTTTGTCAATTATCCTGCATATTATCCACTGTATCTGCAAATCAGGCTTGCAATTCTGTAAAATTTATGTTATGCTAAATATATCACAAATTAGAAAGGGAGCAATTACTATGCTACAATTCAGAAAAACACTTGCCCTGCTGTGCAGTATTGCACTGACATCAGCAGAATTTCTCACAGTTCCGGCACATGCAGAAGATACCCCGTCTCTGCATCTTGCCAACGCCGACAGAAATTTTATGATGACCGCTTCCGGCAGTCTTTCTTCAGAAAACGAAATCTATTCTCTGCCGGAAGCGTTTGACCTGCGTGAACAGGGGCTTGTCTCCCCTGTCAAGAATCAGAATCCCTACGGCACATGCTGGGCATTCGGCGCGGTCAACTCTCTGGAAACAAATGAAATGCCCCATAATCCGCATGTGGACTATTCAGAATGGTATCTTGCGCATTA
>SVNI01000080.1:0-5389 GCA_015066975.1 Ruminococcus sp.
AATTCTGATTTTCCGTATAAAGGAAACTTCTGATAAATGCCGTTTTATCGCTGTAAATATCATTCAAGCCGAATGCGTTCAGATAGTCCTGATAATCCGCAGAGTTATCAATCATTTTATCATAAAGTTTCTGTAATGTTCCGAGCGTCGTGAATGCACGTTCCGTATAGCGACCCAGCCAATACAGGCGGTCGCTGTGTTCTATTGAGATAGTACCCATGTATCTTTAAAGCCTCCTCCTTGTGATGAGTTGACAACAAATGAATCCGGATTTCTTGAAAATCTTGTCAGACCGGATGCCCAAACTTTTGTTTCTTTTCCGGATAAGACAAATGCTCTCAGGTCGGCTTTTCTCATGACAGTTTGACCTTCATCTAGAATTGGCAAATCCAGAAAATCAATCACTTCCTGTGCAATGAAACGGCGAGGCTCTGCAAGAATCGTATTTTTGAAATCAAAAAGCTGTTCTTTCGTCAGGTCGCTGCCGAATACAACGCCATATCCCCCGGCTTCTGCCACATCCTTGATGACAAGTGTTTCCAGATTATCAAGCACATATTTTCTGTCCTGCTCATAGAACGGCAGATAAGTCGGTGCATTTTTCAGAATCGGTTCTTCACCGAGATAGTATTTTATCATCTTCGGGACAAAATAATAGATGCCCTTGTCATCTGCGACACCGTTTCCGGGTGCATTGATAAGTCCGACATTTCCGGAACGATAGGCTTCCATCAGATTGGGAATACCAATCACAGAATCCGGATAGAAATTCAGCGGGTCGAGATATTCATCTGAAATTCTCCGGTACAGAACACCGATTCTGGTTTTTCCGCCGTTGTAAGTCCTCTGATACAGCATATTATCTTCGACAAACAATTCATCATTCTGCACCAGAACAGAGCCTGTCAGTTCGGCAAGATAAGAATGTTCAAAATATGCCGCATTATATCTGCCGGGGGTCAGAATCGCCCGGATACCGCCACAGTTGACACACTCCATTGTATCTCTCAGCAAATCGGCATAATTCCGATTATCAGCGATTTCATATTTCTGGAATGCTTCCGGACAGGCGATTCTTGTCAGTTCTCTTGCAATCAGTGGATAACTTGCACCGGAAGGGATTCTCAAATTATCCTCCAAAATATACCATCCGCCGTCTTTTCCCTGTACCAAATCAATACCGGAGATATGCGAATAGATTTTATTTTTCGGTGTGACACCCTCACACTGTGCCAGATAGCCCTTTGAGATATAGATAAAATCTTCCGGAATCACACCATCACGGACAATTTTCTTTTCATGGTAAATATCAAAAAGGAACTCATTCAAAGCATTGACACGCTGAACGAGTCCCTTTTCGATTTCCTGAAATTCCTCCGCTGGAATGACTCTAGGAATCGGGTCAAAAGGGAAAAACTGTTCTTTGAAAGTGCCATTTTTGTAAATACCGAACTTGACTCCATAACGGCGGAGCAGTTCGTTGATTTCTTCTGCATTGCCGACTGGTTCAGAAAACTGGGATAACTTTTCCTGCTCCTGCTGAATCTGAATAAAAGTCATGAATTTCTCACTCCTGTCATGATAATTTTCCAAAAAAGAAAGGTGCATCCTCCATCTGAGAAGCACCTTTGCTTTTTTGTTTACAGTCATATTATAGCACATCTCAGTCGTTTTTGTCAACTTTTTTTATAATTTATTCGGGCTTTCCGGATTTGATTTTCAAGAAATGCAAGCCGAAAAAACTAATTTTACACGTCGTCAAATTCACTGACTAATGCTGAAACAGTCTGTTTTGCATCACCGTAGAGCATAACAGTATTATCGTTTGTAAACAGCGGATTTTCCACACCGGAGAAGCCTGCACCCTTGCCACGTTTCAGAACAAATACTGTTCTTGCTTCAAAAGCATTGATAATTGGCATTCCATATAAAGGCGAAGTTTCATCATCCAGAGCAGACGGATTCACAACGTCATTTGCACCAATCACAATTGCAACATCTGTATTGGGCATCTGCGGATTCATTTCATCAGCGGTTTTGAGCTGTTCATAAGGCACATTGGCTTCTGCAAGCAGTACATTCATATGACCGGGCATACGTCCGGCAACCGGATGAATCGCAAAATTGACTTCTGCACCATTTTCTTCGAGTTTATCAGCCAATTCCTTGACACTGTGCTGTGCTTGAGCAACCGCCATACCGTACCCGGGAATAAACACAACTGAACTTGCTGCTTCGAGAATTAAATAAGCATCTTCCACAGACATAGCTTTCGGTTCTTTGCCGCTTCCTGCACCTTTTTTTGATGCGGATGCTCCGAAACTGCCGAATAATAAGCTGTAAAGCGTTCTGTTCATTGCCTTGCACATGATGAGTGTCAGAATCAGTCCGGATGTGCCGACCAGACAACCAGAAACCACCAGCACGGAATTCGCAATCGCAAGTCCTGCAAATGCTGCTGCTAATCCGGAAAAAGCATTCAGCAGAGAAATGATAACAGGCATATCACCGCCGCCAATGGTAACAACCATCGTGAACCCAAGAATCAGATAAGCTGCTGTGACGGCAATAATACCAATCAGTCCGATTGAACTGTTCATACCGCTGAATGCATAAATGAAGATTCCAATCAGTCCGATAATCGCAAGACACGCATTTAGAGCATTTTTTGCCGGAATCGTCACAGATTTTTTGAACATCTTTCCGGAAAGTTTCCCCCATGCCACAATAGAACCTGTAAATGCTATTGCACCGATGGCAATTGTCAAGCCGAGTGTGATACCTTCAAAAGGTTTCGCTTCTTCGGTATTGACATACTGTGTTAAAGCAACTAATAAAGACGATAAACCGCCGAATCCGTTGAATAATGCGACAAGCTGAGGCATTCCGGTCATCTCTACTTTTTTCGCCCAGACTGCACCAATCACAGCACCAATCACCACAGCAAGCAGAATCAGACCATAGCCAAGCGGAAAAGATGCCAGAACATCTTTTTCAAATAATACTGTAATTATAGCAATCAGCATTCCGACTGCTGAAAGTGTATTGCCTTTTCTTGCCGTGTCTGCTTTTCCGAGCAGTTTAATGCCTCTGATAAATAATACTGCCGAAATCATATATAAAATCGTAATTCCGGCATTCAGAATTTCTGTCACTTCTTTTCCTCCTTCTTTTTGAACATGCCAAGCATTCTGTCGGTAACGAGATAACCGCCAATTACATTAATCGTCGCAAACACAATCGCCAGAAATCCCATAATTGTTCCAAGCCATCCGTCAGAATTGACTGCTATCGCTGTTGCGGAAATCGCTCCGACAATTGTAATACCAGAAATCGCATTCGTACCGGACATCAGCGGTGTATGAAGCTGAGAAGGCACTTTGGAAATCAATTCCACGCCTAAAAATCCGGCAATGACAAATACAAAAATCAACAGCATGATTTCGCCCATGAATTAACCCTCCTTGAACCGTTCGTGAATAATCTGACCGTCTTTTGTGAGCAGACAGCCTTTCATAATTTCATCATCCAGATTGACTTCAAATTCTTTTGTTTCTTTGTTGTAGAAATGTGTCAGGAATGCCGTAAAGTTGCCAGAAAGCATTTTCGAGGCATCATAAGGCACTTGCCTTTCGAGCAAATCTCCTGACATAATAATTACGCCGTTATCTGTGATGACTTCTTCAAAAAGTTTAGAACCCTCAACATTTCCGCCCGTAGAAACAGCCATATCCACGACAACAGACCCCGGCTGCATTCTGTCCAGAACTTCTTTTGAAATCAGTCGGGGGGCTTTCCGTCCGAATACTTTTGCTGTGGTAATCACAATATTGGAACGCTCGCAGACTTTCGCCTGAGCTTCCTGTTGTTTTCGGATTTGTTCGGGGGTCAGTTCTTTTGCATAGCCCTGAGCAGTCTGCCCCATTTCGCCGAGGTCAATCTTGACAAAACTTGCCCCCAGAGATTTGACTTGTTCTTCCACGACAGGACGGGTATCGAATGCATCAACTCTTGCCCCTAATCTCTTAGCGGTTGCAATCGCCTGTAATCCGGCAACACCGACACCAATGATAAATACTCTTGCCGGATTGATAGTGCCGGACGGCGTTACCATCATAGGCAGAATTTTCGGCAGTCTTGCGGCGGCATTGACAACAGCAACATATCCGGCAAGGGAAGTCTGTGAGGACTGCACATCCATTTTCTGTGCCAGAGTGGTTCTTGGAATCATTTCCAGAGAAACCGCCTGAATCTTTCTGACTGCAAATTCATGCAGCAAATCTTTCTCGTTGAATGGGTCTAAGTAGCTTAGATGCAGTGTATTCGGCTTTAATCCGTCTGCGGAATCCGGTTTGAGAATCCTCAGAACAATTTCAGCATCATAGCCGTCCTGTTCTTTCTGGATTATCACAGCACCGGCTTTCTGATATTCTTCATCAGAAAAGCCGCTTTTCAGTCCTGCACCGCTGACGACTTTGAAAGAAAAGCCCATAGATATAAGTTTTTTGATGTCAGCCGGAATCAGAGCCACTCTGGTTTCAAGAGGGTCTTTTTCACGGCAAACAAGAATTTGTTTCATGACATATCTCCTTTCAGGAATGGAATATTTCTATTTTAACATATTGTTATAAATTTGTCAAACTTGTTAGATTACAAAACAGAAACAGATACCCCCCTGAATTGGATTCACAGGGGGAGTATCACTGTTTATGTTAATCCCATGTAGTGGTATCTCTTGCATATTCCTGTTCTGTATGCACTTCCGGATAGGGAGATTTTTCCGGATTTCCAATCAGCATCTCAGGGTTTCGCATAGAGAAACGAGCAACAGGAATGTCATCCGGTTTCTGTTCCGGCTGTTTCTGCACATTCATTATACAATACCCTGTGCATTCATGGCATCAAGGACTTTTTCAAATCCGGCAATATTCGCACCGACTACATAATTGCCCTCAAAGCCATATTTCTTAGCAGCATCATCAATATTGTGATACAGATTTTCCATAATCTTTTTGAGTTTAGAATCCACTTCTTCAAAACTCCAGCTCAGACGTTCGCTGTTCTGGGACATTTCCAGAGCAGAAGTTGCAACACCACCCGCATTGGAAGCCTTGCCGGGAATAAAATATACACCTTTTTCCTGAAGATATTTTGTTGCATCTTCTGTAGTCGGCATATTTGCACCTTCGGCAACTGCAATCACATCATTTGCAACAAGCTGTTTTGCATCTTCAAGATGTAATTCATTCTGTGTTGCACAAGGGAGTGCAATATCTGCTTTAATCTGCCATACTCCTCTGCCTTCATGATATTCTGCATTCGGGCGATAGTTCAGATACTCAGTCAGTCTTGCTCTCTTGACTTCCTTGATTTCTTTCAGAGCCGCAAC
>SVNI01000080.1:5399-9472 GCA_015066975.1 Ruminococcus sp.
AGTAGAATCGGAACAGGTCACAACTGTTGCACCAAGTTGCTGTGCTTTTTCGATTGCATAGATTGCAACATTGCCTGCACCGGATACAACTACAGTTTTACCCTGCATGGTTTCACCGTGACAGCGGAGCAGTTCATCTGTGATATACAGCAGACCATAGCCAGTTGCTTCCGTTCTTGCAAGCGAACCGCCGAAAGAAAGCCCCTTGCCTGTGAGAGTCCCCTCGAACAGTCCACGGATTTTTTTATACTGTCCGAACATATAGCCGATTTCTCTGCCGCCTGTACCAATATCACCAGCTGGAACATCTGTATCTGCACCGATATATTTACACAATTCTGTCATGAAGTTCTGACAGAAAGACATGATTTCACGGTCTGATTTTCCTTTCGGGTCAAAATCAGAACCACCTTTGCCGCCACCAATGGGCAGACCTGTCAAAGAATTCTTAAAAATCTGTTCAAATCCTAAAAATTTAATGATACCGATATTTACAGACGGATGCAGACGCAGACCACCCTTGTAAGGTCCGATTGCAGAATTGAACTGTACACGATAGCCTGTATTCACATGTACATTTCCGCTGTCATCAATCCACGGAACACGGAATTTAATCTGACGTTCGGGATTGACCAGTCTTTCAAGCAGTGCATCTCTCCGGAACTGTGCTTCGTTTGCATCTACAATCACACGGATAGAATCCAGCACTTCACGGACTGCCTGATGAAATTCCGGTTCGTTCGGATTTTTGGCAATGACCTGTTCAATGATTTCATCAACATAAGACATATTTGATTTCCTCCTGATATGAAATAAAATGTTGCGAAGTTTACACCCGTAGAAAACAACTGTCCTCTTACGGTGTACGCCTCTTGTTTTATGATACTATATTTTGACCATATTTGTCAATAAATTTCCCACATCAAATTTATGACTTTACCCATTAAAAATGCGACATCTTCAACTAGATGCTAGAAAATCATATTGACAAAGACATCATATTTCTTTTATAATATCTAAAAAAGTGATTCAAGCAAAAAGGAGAAATGTAGAAATGCAATTAATAGCTAACCAACAAGAACATGTTCCATCAGAACGAGATGAACGCAAACAGAAAGTGATTTGTCAAGCAAAACAACTTTTGATGCAGTACCAAGGAATGACAGAACCTGAAGCACATAGATTCCTGCAAAAACAAGCAATGAATCTTCGAGTTTCCAAAAAAAGCATTGCTGAAACTACAATCAATTACTATTCCAAAAAGGAAAAAACTATGCTTTCTTGAATTCAGATGGTGTTTTTCCAGTTGCTTTTTTAAATACCCTTGTGAAGTAGTCCGAGGAAGAAAAACCAAGAACACTACTGATGTCATGTACTTTGAAATGTCCAGATTCTAGCAGAAGTTTTGCATATTCAATTATAAAATTTTTGTAAAACTGACTAAATGTCATACCTGTTTTGTTTTTGAAGTAACGTCCGAAATAATCTTTGTTAAATCCAAAAAAACTGGCAGCAGTTTCTGTAGTTACGGCTTTATCTTTTGATTCTGTCATGAAAATACGAAGTTTTTCTATAAATGCTGCTGATTCATTGGTCTGTGGAAGTTCTTCAACTGCAACATCCAGTGCTTTAAAATACTCTGTTTCTATTTCAACATTGTTCAGAATTTCAACTACTCTATGTAAAGTATCACGCATATCATTTTCTTTCACGGGTTCAACAAGATAATCAATCGCACCAAGCAGAAAACATTCACGCATCACATGCGAATCATCAAATTGACCAATTACAATCACAGGTATATTTTTACTTTTTTGAGAGATACGACACAGCAGTTCAGTCGCAATCTGAGAAGAAGGGCGGTTAATACAAAGCAGCAAATCAAAATCTTTTTTCATCATAGCACGAATGGCATCATTGACATCCGAGGTATGACCTGAAATTTCAAATCCACATTCTTTCCATATTGTAGAACCATGATTCAGAAGGAAAAGAGAACTTCCATTGTCTACAATCAGAATTTTGAACAACATTTTAAATTCCTCCCTTCAAAAAAATAAAAGGAGCTGCTTCACCAATCTGGTAAAACAGCTCCTTTGCTTATTCATTATTTTATCACAAAATGTTTCCTCATGTCAATAAGATAACATAAAAACATCTGAATTTTACTGTAAAATCTATAAAATTTAATGTGTTTTCAATTTTTTATTTTTACAAATTTCAGATTTTTTATATATAACCATACTTTATCATTGAATCCATTTCGACTTTGACTTAACTGAATTCAAAGTTAATCATGACAAAAATTCACAATTAGGATATGCTTTCTTTGAGCCATACGGATTGTCTGAATCGTTCCGCTTTTCATGTTACCGTCCCAGTAGCAGAAACAGCAGTCAGAAAGCTCTATAAGCCGAGCATTTCGTTGTTTCATGCATCCAGTGAAATAGTGTTCTGAAATCTGCTCAATGGAATCAGTCTGTTTCAGAACAGAAAAATAAGTCTGTTTCTGTTCCGGTGTCCATTTATAGGACTGATTTTCCGGAGAACAGGGAAGAATCATGTGCAGTTTAACTTGAGGATATTTTTCACGGAGTTTCAAAACTTCCTGAGCCGTCAGCATATCCCAGCCAATCGCACCGCCATTATAGAATTCTGTGATTCCTGCGTTTTTAATCGCTCTTTCAAGAGCATTGTATACTCTTGATTTCAAATCTTCCAAATCACAGTTCAGATTCCTGTGACCTGTAAAGCACGCTGTTTTCATAATATCACCCTGATTTTAAGATTGATATTTCTGGATTCCGTGATATAATAGAAACAGAAGTTTTCCGGAAGTGTAACCCTTGACGAATTTATGCTAAAAATACAGCGTGTTTTCAGGTATTTTTACTTTTCTATGACAAGGATTCTGACGGTATAAAAATTCAGGCGATTTTCTGAACAAGATTCATGCAGGTAGTTTTACGCTCCATTGAAGTGTGGAGATACACTCTCATAGTCACATTCGCACCCGAATGCCCTAAGATTTCGGACAGAGTTTTCACATCAAAGCCCTGCTGTAAGGCATTTGTAGCGAATGTATGACGGAGTGAATGAAACTTTTTTGACGGCACTCCTGCTTTTTTAAGTACGGATTTATAGCGGTTTGTAAAGCATCTCGGCTCGATGATTTTTTCTGAACCGGACACGATATAGGCATTGTCCAGTCCTTTAATTCTGCGAAGTTCGTCCAGAACGAACACAGGCAGGGGAATTTCACGGACGGAAGTATCTGATTTCGGTGCAGTAATCATGACGGCAGATTTACTTTTATCGGTTGAATGGTTGATTCTCTGAACTGTCTTTGTAACCTTGAGGACACCATGCTCAAAGTCAATATCTTTCCATTGCAAGGCACAAAGTTCACCAATACGAATACCTGTATAAATAGCAAGCTTGATGCCGATTGCAGTCGGATTCTGACTGTGATTCAAAGTCTGAAATAATGCTTTCTGTTCGGAACTGCTGAAAGTTTCCGTTTCTTTTTTCACGGTTTTTGGTAATTCTACATTTCTGACCTGATTCAGAAAGTTGTGATTGATTTCTGCCCATTTGGCAGCGGATTTTATCATGATAACCATATCACCAACGTATTTTGCTGACAAGCCGTTAGCTGTTTTATCTGCAATGAATTTTTCAAGCATTTTTACCGTCAGAGCAGAATACTTCAATCGGCTGAAATAGGGCGAAATATGTTTGTTAATCTTATTCTGATAACTTGCAAAACTGCTCTCTTTGATATGAGATTTACGGTTTTCAAGCCACATCTGCATAATATCCGACACCAGATAGTGACAGCTTCTTGACGGTGTAAAGGCTTCTTTCCGCAGTTTATCCAGTTTTTCTTTTGCTTCGGTCATAGTCTTTCCATAGACCGACTTATACTTTCCTGTACCCCTGTAATAATATCTGCCCTCCCATCGTCCGTCTGCCCGATGGTAGATGTTGTTCCCTCTTTTCATTTTGTTGTCCTCCTGCTGACAAAAGTATTGACGGTATAGAAAATTCTGGCTGTTAATTCTGCACATCAA
>SVNI01000081.1 GCA_015066975.1 Ruminococcus sp.
TATTTGTTATTTTTATTATATCACCGTCACGATAATTTTGCAATTCCGTGTCTAGTTTCTGGGGTACATTATAGTATCCATTGCAATGGTTTCAGATATTTTGCCTTTCGTCTGTCTTTCTTTATTTTTTTCACTAATTCAAGGTCACTAAGACTCTCTAATTTTTCTATGTTTTTTCCAAATTTTTCAAGAGTCTCCTGATGACGTTCCACAAGCACTATCAGTATCAGAATAAGTAATGGTAAAGCTATTGTGCGGCTCAATACACTTCCTGCATAGATAAGCCCATATCTGAAAATACATGAAAAAAGAAACACCAGAAACACAAGAATGATATCAACAATACAGCCTATCTGCAAATCATTCACTAGATTTTCTTGTCTTGGAATTTCATTAAATGTTTCTGTCGAACTATTTGTTGTCATTCCACTCCAGCTGTTTGACATTGAGCCTGTTCTCATACTTGTCCTTATACTTCTAATCACTTCTTTATTTTCACGAGTCCATTTTTCCTCTTCCTCTTTTTCTTTCTTCCGTCCGATGACATAAGCAATCACAAGAACAGCAAGTGTCACAAATAATAGAATATGAACCATTGTTGTTGCAGATATAGACGGCGTATTACTGCCTTCAAAAATAAATTCCCATATACTTTCCATTTATCAAATTCTCCTTTTGTATTTTATTTTTACATATGAAATTTTAGATATATCGTCGATAAGCCGGAATTTCTCCAAGCTGGTAGTATTGGTCATCTGGGTCATGCACATGATGTTTATACCAGATTCCACGTTCTTTCAGAACTTTCCGAAGTTCATGCGTTTCACTGGTAAAAGGCGGATGGAAAATTTTCGCCAGCTCTCCCATACGGCGCACCAGACATGTGACTGTCCCGAATGCATTTCCACCGCCGATATCATTGATAAGATTATTCCCAATATGCGCCATCTGATTTGGTGTCAGATGAGCATGATATTTAAGATAATACAGATTCCGGCAGCCCTCAAATCCGGAAGCAAAAGGCTTTCCGGCATCAGAAATATAATCCGTATGCAGAGCCTGACTAAAAATATCTGCCCGCATCAGACTTTTGTTATTTGACATCAGAACAAGATAAAATCCCATAGCTTTCAGATTTCTGAACAGTGCAACAGTTTCTTCCGGAGGAACAGCCTCTTCCATCATTGCAATTGTATCATCCACATCAAATGAAATCAATCGGATTCCGGCTGCTTTCAGACGATGATATTTAATATCATAAACGTTTTTCTGATAGACATCAGGAACATACAGTTTTCTCAGTTTTTCTGATGACATTATTTCATAACGATTCATTCTGTATCCTCTTTTTGGTCAGATTTTGCAGATTCCATGCTGCTTTTGTTCTGGAGATGATTAAGGGCTGTAGTCAGGATTTCTCCTGATTTAGGTGATATGCTGGCTTGTGAATTTTTTATATTTGTATGGTCATCTGCTGCCATGACTTTTTCATATTCTGTTTTTGTTTTTTCAGCTGCCTTCAACAAATCCGCCTGATTTACAGATTCACGTCCGGCAATTGCAGCAGTTACACATGCATCTTTTACAGAATTTTTGATTTCTCTGCCACAGAATTCAAATTTGTCAGCCAGTTCCTGCAAATCGACATCATTATCCAACGGAATATGCAGTCCCTTTCCTTTCAGATGCTGATACCAGATTGCATATCTCGCTTTGCTGTCAGGAGTTCTGAATTCAATATTGATTAATCTGGAAAGAAACGCCTTGTCATAATTGACAACCAGATTTGTAGCAAAAATCACGATGCCTTTGAACTGTTCCAGACAAATCAGAAGCTGACTTCTCATAGAATTGATTGCCTGTGCAGAACCATCCGTAACATTTGTCAGACGTTTGGAAAGCAGGGAATCTGATTCATCCAGAAACAGAACCGCATCATCTCTTTCTGCTGCCAGGAAAATAGCCTTCACCATTTTAGGTCCTTCTCCATGGAATTTGCTTTCAATATCGGCATAAGTGGCACGGAGAATTTTTTTGCCGAGTTTCTGAGCGATAGCTTCAGCCGCCATACTTTTTCCGGTTCCGGGAGGTCCATAGAAACTAAGTGCAGAAGAAGCATTCGGAATAATTGTCCGGAGTCCCCATTCATCAAACACCTTACTTTCAACCTGAATGGTGCCGACAGCCTCTTCAATCTGTTTTTTCAGTTCTTCCGGAAGAATGACCTGTTCAAATGTATACCGGGGATTTTCGGCATGATAATTTTCCGAGAGCCTGTCATAATCAAACTCCTCGCTTTTACCTGTCATTTGGCTGTCAAACGGCTTGACCGGATTAAATGCCGGATTTTTCTGCCCATAATTAAAATAAATCTGATTTACTTTCAGCGGAGCGAACGCTTGCTCCAAAAATGCTCTGATAACACTTTCAACTGCATTTTCTTTTCTGGAATACAGGGGTTTATCCATAATATAGACAATCAGTCCGTTTTCTTCCGGGAAAAAAATCACTTCATCTTTTTCTGCATTTCCATAATAAATTCTGAGATTTTTGAGCAGTGCATTCTTAACTGCGCTTTGCAGTTCTGCTTTAGGTTCAGCAGGGATGCCGATATAAATTGTCATAAACTGCCTTCTTTCATTAGTAGTTCACTGTATAATGATAAGATATTCATAATTTCTTTCTGTATAAACAGAACTGATTTTCTCTTTTTTCAGAGAAGAATCAGTTCTGAACAAATTTCATTTAATTAGTAATGGTGACATGTCCATAACTGCCTTTATATTTCAATACGTCCTCATCCTCGTCACGGACAGCTTCCCATATGCCAGTATTTCCATTTTCGTCAATATCCACCATCATATTCTTGTGTCCTTCACTTTCGATTTTTTCCAGACTATCAACAGTTTCCTGAAGTTCATCAAGGCTATATACATTGGTATTCGCCATATCCATAACAGCCTTTTTCAGAACAGGCGTACTTGCCAGGACAACACGTCCGTTTTTCTTCCCCTGAAGTTTTTCCTTTACCTTATCTTTCAGCCATTTGATTGTGGCTTTTACCCAGTTTTTGATAATATCCCAGTATTTGATGATAAACTTCAATACATGTCCAAGAATTGAGACAATTGCACTAACGCTCATAATAATTTTCCTCCATAATAAATTAAAGATTAATTGTTGCTGCCTGCTGTCCGTTGAGAATATGAATCAGACCATCATCAATCGTTTCAGCCAGAAATACTACACTGACAGCATTTTGTTTATCCAGAGCAATCGGATTTTCATCCTTATCCAGCACAAGCAGCGTAACAGTAATTCCTTCTTCTCCTGTTTGGGGATTTGGTGCATCCTTTGTAAAAATCAGGCAGGATGCTGATGATGGATATTTCGCCTTTGTTTCCTTCATCCAGGAGATACATTGTTTCAGAGTTACCTCCTTTTGATACTGCGGAGCCGGGGCGGAAAGTGCTTCTGCAATCACATCAGCGATAAAATTACCCATTTTTTTGCCGATTGCTTTCATTTTTCCTTCGGTGTTCTGATTTGGCATAATCTTTCATTCCTTTCTTAGTGATATTTTTTCTCAGATGTATTTGATGTCATAGAGGACAGATGCCTGATATTTTCGTCTGCCATTTTTCTGACAGCATCTCCAAGAATGTCTCCCTGGCGTACATTGTCTGAAATACTGCTGCCGGATATGGTATACTGTCTCCCAGTATCTAAATCAGATACTTTAATTCTATTCTGATATTTGTCTATCGTGTCAACTTTGAACCGATTACCCGAACCATCTATTCGTACCAGTTCCTCATACATTCTTCTTTTGGTAAGAGATTCTTTGATGATAATGTCATCAACCACTTTTGCTGCTCCGCTAAGAGCTATAATTCCAGCAGCAATGCCAATTAATAAATGTACCATATTTTCCATCCCTTCTGTTTTTAATTGCATGATTTCTGATTTTCGGATATAATATATTCTGAATTGACATGTCGCAAAAGACGGACATCTGAGACAGAATTCTGATTTTCCGCATGATATAGGGAATTTGTAATTTCATCTGACGGAATTTTTGACGGTCAATTTCCTTTTTAAGCAACGAGTTTCAATTTGTTCATGCATTCTATTTTCCGCTCCATAGAGGAATGCACATATAATTTCAGCGTGGTTTCGACAGATGCATGACCTAAGATTTCGGAAAGCGTTTTTACATCAAATCCGGCTTTAATACAGTTTGTAGCGAACATGTGCCGGAGACTGTGATAATTTACTGACGGCAGATTTGCTTTTTTGAGAATTGCTTTGAATCTTCTCTGCAAAGTTCTTGGCTCGACAGGCTGTTCTGTTCCGGACAGGAGATAGAAATTATCCTGATTTCTGAATTTTTTCAGCAGAGGCATCATGAAATCCGGAATCGGCACGGAACGCCTTGAACTGCTTGTTTTCGGTGTATCAATCAGAAGTTTTGTGCTGGTTTCTGTTTGGACTCTCTGGACGGTTCTCCTGACAGTCAGAATCTGTTTTTCAAAGTCGATATCTGACCACTGCAAGCCACATATTTCTCCGATTCTAAGCCCCATATGCATACTTATCAGAATACATAAAGAAGTCGTGTTCTGATTTTTCATCAGATAGCTGCACAGCTGCTTCTGCTGTTTTTCTGAAAGCAGGTGCATTTCTTTCTGTTGAGATTTCGGCAGAATCACATCTGCAAGCGGATTCCGGAAGCTATGCATACGGCTGATATATTTCGCCATCGTCTTGAAAACTATCACGATGTCAGAAACATATTTCGCTGATAAGCCTGAACTGATTTTCTTCTGAATAAAATCCTGAATCATGGGGGCTGATAAAGCTTCATAGCGTAAACCACCGAATTCCGGCAGAATATGCTTTTCAGCTTTCATACAGTAATTGGCATAGGTGGATTTCTTCACTCTTAATCTTACGGAACAGAGCCATTCTTCAAAAAGTGTTCTGACCGTCAGCGTTCCGGATGACCGGAAATGCTGCTTTTCAGATTTCAGTCTGATTAATTTTTCTTTGGCTTCCTGATAAGTTTTCGCATAGACGGAGCAGTATTTTCTTTTTCCGTCCAGAGTATATCCAACCGGATAACGCCCTTCATACCGTCCGTCTTTGCGTTTATAGATGTTTTCTCCTCTTCGAGCCATGTTGTCCCCTCCTTGTATATGACCAGAATTCTGACGGAATATCAATTTTATTGCTGTCAGAATAGATACATCTGCTGATAAAAATTTGTACAAAGTGTAAAATTTTAGTGAAAATAATAAAATGCTATTGCAAAATAAGTCGAATTATGATATAATATGTACAAATATTTTCGTGTCGTCAATGTCCGTCATTGGCGACTTTTTTCTTGACAAAATTCACTGTTCATGCTAAAATAATTCTAGCATACCAGGAAAAAGAGTTTACTCGGATTTTTTATGTTTTTACTCGGAAATTGCAGATTTTTACTCGGGGAGATGATTCTGTGCTGACACTGAACTATTTATTTTCTCTCATCATACAGACGAAAATCACCAGCAAAAAGCGAACCGGAAACGGAAAAATTCTGATTCGTCTGCTCTCCGTGATTGCTGATTGTCAGGAAAGCGACATCACAAAAGAACGGGCAATCATGCAGTTGTTCACGGATGAGCCGAACAAAGCCGTTGCTTACAAGAAAATTGACCGTCTGACAATAGACTTTATTTCAACAGGAAGTCGCTTCCCTGCTGATAAAATTAAGCTGAAAGAGTTTGAAAATAAAGTCGGCATGGACAGAAAGCCGGACTGGAAACAATACCGGAGTTATCTGGCAGAACTAAACTCTTTCTGTGGAGAGGTTCTGGAACAGGAAAAGATTCCTTTTCTGGTCAGCACTCTGCTGGAATTATTAAAAAATGATAAGAGTATCAATTATATTTTCTATGGAAATGAATTTCTCCTGAAAGACAGGCTTTTCGGAACTGTTTCACATCCGAAGAAACTCTGTGTAGAAGCGTTATTGATTGGCATACTGTATCAGACGATAAAAAGATTCACTCCGGCAGATGCCGGAGCGGTTCAGCTTTCTGATTTTGTAAATCCGTTCGTTAAAATCATCGGACTAGGAAACAGGGAAAGTCCTGTATTCTGGGATAACTGCACAATTTTGAAAGAACTGCTCAATCCGGATTTTCAGCTTTCTCTGGAAGAAAGTCTGCAAGTCAGAGCGATTCCGGAGACAGATTTCGATTATCCGCTTGAAGTAAAATATAATAATAAAACTATTTTATGGAATAATTTGATTTTTAGCAGTCAGAAGTATCTGTTTCTGTATGCTCCCGGAAGTATGGGGAAATCTTTTCTGTTACAGCATCAGAACGGCTTGTTTTTGTCACTTTCAGGCTATCAAAATACAATCCGGGCAGAGATTCAGCCGGAGTGTTCTTGCTGGATTCTGATTCAGATTCTATTGAAATACCACTATCATTATACCTATCCGAGCTATGAACTTTGTATCGCCTGTGAAGACGAAACAACGGTATTTCGACAAATTTCAGAATTAATGCAGTTATTCAGCAAGAAAAATACAATTCCAGAATATACAGTTCTGCTTGACGGCATGAACGAAATCAGTCCCGATTTACAGGATGATTTTTCTCAGGAATTAGCCTGTATCTGCCAAAACTGGCATAATGTCAGAATACTTCTGTCCAGCCGGATGATTCCGAATCAGGAAGTTTTTCATCAATTTGAAAAGCTTGAACTTCTTGGAATTCCGGATACTATCCGGGATAATATGCTTTCAGAATATCCCGAAACAGCCAAAAATTCTCATCTGCTGGAAATACTGAAATCTCCGCTGTTTCTGAATTATTTTCTGAAAAGTCAGGATTCAGCAGCTGTTCTGCATACTCGTGGAGAAATTCTGAATGTTTACTTTGAAAATCAGGCAAAGCATCATGAAAAGTCAGTGCAGTTTGTGATAAAATATGCTCTGCCGTTTCTGGCATGGAATACAATCAGCACGTTCAGGCGTTCGGATGTATCGAAAGCAATCAGTCAGGCAGCTGAACTATTTCTTCATCATGAACAAGTATATCAGAATTTTCTCGCTCCGGAAGGTTTCCGGAAATATTCAGTTTTAAAGACAATTGAAACTACAGATTTTGTTGAAATCCTGATAGAAAAGCTGGGAATTCTGACAGTCATTGACAATCATCTGCAATTCACACATGACTATATTCACCAGTATTTCGCTGCGGAATATGTCCTGAATGCAGTTCGTGCTGTCAGTCAGGCAACCAGTCGAAAAGTGTTCGATGATTTCGGATTGAATGACCTCTGGTGGACATACCGTGATACACCCTATATTCTTCTTGGTGAAATTTGCGGAGATTACCGCAATATTCCTGATAAAAGCGGTACTCTTAACTATTGCAGAACTGAACTTGATACTCTGCTGGATATGGCAAGAACTTTCCATGCAAATCAAATTGCAGATTCTGTGATACGGACTATGCACTTTTCAAGAAACTGCCTGATTTGCCATACAGATTTCAGCGGTCTTTTTCTTTCGGGATTGCTGTTATCCGGATTGAAATTCAGCAATAACGGCGATTATCCGAGTTTTTTTCATAATTGCAGAATTGATTTCATATCTGATACTAAATCCTGTATTCTGTGTACAGACTTCTCCCAGGATGGAAAAAAGCTTCTGCTTGGCATGGATGACGGTCATGTGATTCTGTTCGATGTCAAAGCTGGACGAGTTCTGAAAGATTACAGTCTTCATGCTTATCTGAAATACGGAGAGCATTTTGAAGCTGTCCGGTTTTTGAATGATGACAACGAATTTATCACCATTACACAATATACAGAATTCCAGATTGAAACAGAATCCGGAAATATTCTGCATATTCAGCATAAAAAGAATACTCTGTCCTGTCACAGGCAAGCAGTCGCTGTTTCACTGGATTATCAGCATTTTCTAATTGATGATGTGCTTTATTCCGTCACAGGTAAACGCAAAAAAATACAGTTTCCGGAACAATACAATCATTTCAGAAACTGTGATTTTCGTGATGCTGCTTTCCTGTTCAATCCTGATAAAAATAAAGAAATACTGCGGAAATCAGGTGCAGTCACAGAATAATATAAAATTTGCCCGGCAATGCCGGGCATTTCTGTTTTTTCATAAATTACAGGAAATCCTGCAAACCGCTGATTTCCTCAATCTGTAGCTGTTCCGTGACATGCGTATAGACATCCATTGTAAAGCCGACATTGCTGTGACCAAGCAGTTTCGACAGCGTTTTCACATTCATGCCGGACTCCAGAGAACGGGTAGCAAAACTATGCCTCAGACCATGTAAGTTCACAATCGATAATCCATTCTGTACCAGAATTTTCTTGAAATCTCGCTGAAAATCACGAGGCTCGATAGGTGTTCCAGTTGTCGAAGTGAATACAAATTCCGCTGGTGGAAGTCCGATAGATTTCAGATAGGCTGTCTGCTGTTCATGATAATGGTTTAGCTTTTCAGCGATTTCCGGAAGCAATGGAATCGTCCGGAAAGAATGCTTAGTTTTCGGCTCACAGATAGTCAGAATCGTTTTATTCGGAGCATTGGAATCCGGATTCTTGATTCTGTTCAGAGTCTGCGTGATGCAAACATAACTTTGACCATTCAAATCGATATGCACATTCTTCCATGTCAGTCCTAAAAGTTCTCCCTGCCTCATTCCAGTGTATAAATCCAGCAGTATCGGCATTTCTAATCTGTGTCCTCTAATTACTTCCTGTAAGCGTTTCTGTTCCTCAGCTGTAAAATATCTCATTTCCACTTTCTTGCGTTTCGGCAGAACAATGGCATCTGCCGGATTCTTCGGAATCATTCCAAGAGAAACAGCCTGATTTAGAGCCTTATGCAGCATATTATGCATATTCTTTATTGTTTTTGGACTTAAGCCGCCGGAGCCGTCCAGCTTGCCGGATTTAATTTTCTGATTATAAAACTGCTGAATTATCAAGGTATTCAGGTCACACAGCTTGTACCCACCGATAGAATCTTTGATATGGGAATATATGAACGTCTGAAGATTTACTCGGGTAGACATACGCTGTTCCACAGTATAGTTTTCATACCAGGTACAAAGCCATTCATACAAAGTCATCTTACACGGCTCAATATAGGTATTTGTTCTCAGCTGCTGGAGCATCTCATTGACCTTGTCGGTAACTTCTTTTTTCGTCTTGCCGTAGAAGTATTTCCGCTTCACTTTGCCGTCCGTGCTGGGGATATTGACCTGACCTCTCCAATGCCCCTGCTTGTCTTTGTAGACACTGCCTTCATTGTTTGCTTTCTTTGTCTTCGCCATAGTGCATTACCTCACATCTATAAATGAGCAAATCGAAAAAATGCACAAAAAAGAAGACAACAGCTCTAAAATGAGTTATAATGGAATTACCA
>SVNI01000082.1 GCA_015066975.1 Ruminococcus sp.
AGGTTTATTGTTCTGATTGAAATCTATTGCTTTGAGCTGTTTTTCACTCATTTCTTCTTTTCCGAGAATGGCTCTGTTGATAACAATCACGTCCAGAATATCTACCTCGCCGTCTGCATTGGCATCACCAGGAAGGAAATCTGCTTCTTGAGATGCTTCTGTTGTTTCCTGCCGGGCTTCGCTGTCAGTTTCTGCAAATGTCCATGACTGCATGGAAATATCAGAATCAGAGAAGATGAAATATAAGTCATGTGTGCCCTTTACAGGAGCAATCATATTGTTATAGATACTTTGGTATGCGCCGTTGGTATCGAAAGCAATGCTGGAAAGCACTTCGCCTGTAGGGCTGTCGAGACGGACTTCTACACAGCCTTTTCCCCTGACATTCGATAAGAAAGCAACAGATTTGTCAAGAAGTGGTGCATTTGCATTCTTGTCAGAAGCAGAAGCATCGGTTGCAAATAATTCGATAGCATCATCAGCCTTGACATACCGGAAAACTGCATATTCGGAAGTATAGACGGTATCACCGTCAGAAAAGCCGTTCCAGATGTTGCGCAGTCCGTCAGCCCATTCTCTGGTGTTGGTCAGTTCGGCAGAAATATCGACTGTATATTTGCCGTTGATGGTAATGCTGTCCAGAATGAACGTAATCTGAGCATCATCAGAAGCTCTGAAATAGCCCATGTTCATAAAGCCTTTTGCACTGCCGAGGTCGCATGTGATGGTATATTTTCCTGTGCCGGTAATATCCGCAGAACCTGCACAGTCATTGCCGAAATTATCCGCCGGATACATTGTAACAGTGGTATTTTTATCCACGCTGGTGACAGTGATGTGATATTCTACTGTATCAAGATTCTGCTGAGTGAATTCCGGTTCGGCCTGAGGTTCGTCAGAGACTGCTGATTCTGTAAACTGTACATCACGGACACTGAACCATGAACCAGCTTTCTGGCTGGTGACAGCAGGTGCATGAGCATCAGTCAAATCATAGGAGATTTTCGCTGTGCCGTTGAGTTCGGAAGCAAGATTTGCTTCAAACGGATTGACAGGCTCGATTACAGATGCACCTTTTTTCGTACCGCCTGCTTTTTCGATAGTGACAGAATTTTCATCTACAGTGATTTCGTCCACACCCATGCTTCTGTAGCTTCCGGAAATACCCATGCCCTTTTTGAGTTCCAGAGTATGATAAAACATATACCATTTATCTCTGAATTTGTGCATATGCGTGTGATTATTGGAATAATCAAATCCGGAAACGCCGGGATTCACGAAGCATTCGCCTTTCATTTCCCAGCTTGAAGAATCCAAAGGCGTTTTAGTTGTCATGTAAACCATACCGCATCCGCCGGGAGCAGGGCAGTCAAATTCCCATTGTTTGGAATGGTCAGCCCAGTCAGAACAGTAAGTATAAACATAAGTTCCGTTGATATAGTTCAGTTCGCTTGCTTCAAAAAGATAGGGTGCAGGAATTTCTTTAAATTCGCTTGCAAAAGAAATCATATCATCACCAAGCTGAACGATTCTTGCAGAACCGGGCATGTAATCCGTTCCGGCGGAGGCCTTGCCTGCACCGAAAGACAGCCAGCCGACACCGTTTTCATCAATGACAGCACCAGGGTCAAACGGATTCGGGCAGTTTGTCAGACCGGGGGTGCTTGTCGAAATCAAAGGATGTCCGAGAGGGTCAGTCCAGCCCGTCACGGGGTCGGTAGAGGTGATGACACCGACACCAAGGCCGTTATTCGAGAAATACATATAAAAATGTGTCAGGCCGTCGTCTTCCACTCTGGAGACAACAGAGGGGGCCCACGAATTCGTTATCCACGGGGCAATCTGTCCGATATTGATTTCTCCGTGATAGACCCAGTTGACCATATCATCTGTAGAAAATACCAGCATGGACTTGATTTGTTCGTAAGTATTATCTTTGTCAGCACCGGCGATTTCAAATTGTTCGTGGTCATTCGTGCCGAACAGGTACAGTCTGCCGTTATATTCGACAGAAGTCGGGTCGGCGCAGAAGAAATCCGAGGAAATCGGATTGTTATATTTCGTATCTTTGTAGTTTTCCGTGCTGATGTTTTCTGCACTGATAGTGATGCTTTCTGTTGTGGGGATGGCATCCTGAAGGTTCAGGGAGCTGTTTTCAACAGCGTATGCCGGAAGCGCAAGGCTCATGCACATGGCAGAAGAAAGCAGGCAGGAAACAATTCTGGATTTTTTATTTTTCATGGTAAATTCCCTCCGTAAATGTTTGGTATCCATCTCAAGAAAGTTTCTGTTCTTTTTATCTATTATATCTTTTTTTAAGGAATTCTGTTAGAAAAAATCAGACATTTTTTTAGCATTATTCTGCCATGAAAGATTGACAGCCGTTTCCGGATATGCTATAATAAATCCAGAAAATGCAGAAAGGAGTGCCAGAAATATATCAATGATTGCATTCCCTTATGATTTGTTCAGCGAAACACCGGATTTCCCAGTACATCTGCAATACGGATTCCACGACAAGGAATTATATCTTCATGTACATGAGGATTTTTCAGAACTTGTCATTGTCCTGAACGGTTCGGCAGGGCATATTGTCGGCGGTGAAAGCTATCACATCTCGAAAGGAGATGTCTTTGTTGTCGGGCAGAATACTGAACACGGCTATGAAAAAACACAGAGACTGACTATCTGCAATATCATGTTCCGGCCGGAAGTCTTTGAACATGCCTATGATATCCGACAGCTTTCGGGATTTCAGGCACTGTTCGTCTTAGAACCCCATTATTCCCAGAAATATCATTTTCTGTCGCATCTGAAACTGAATCCGCAGAATTTTACTGAAACCGAAACTCTCATTACAGAAATCATTCAGGAATATCAGGGCAAAAAAATCGGCTGGCAGGATATGACTTATTCAGGATTTCTGAAACTCTGTGTCATGCTGTCAAGATGCTATCAGGATACTGATTCCGGCAATACGTTTCTGAAGCTTGCGGATGCTGCGGCTTATCTGGAACATCATTTCTGTGAACATGTTTCCATGACGGAACTTGCCGAAATTTCCGGCTATTCAGAACGGCAGTTTTTCAGATTATTCAAGTCCGCATTCCAGACAACACCGAATTTATATCTTGCTGGTTTAAGAATGAAGAAAGCACAGCATCTCTTGCAGAGTACCAGTCTTTCTATCGGCGAGATTGCGTTCAAATGCGGGTATGATGACCAGAATTATTTCAGCCGTGCATTCCGGAAATATACAGGCATGACCCCTTCGGAATATCAGAATTCCATGCATGAATTTTAGATTGCTCTTGACAGATTCAGTGAGATTATGCTATAATAAATGCAATATTTCATCAGGGAGAAGGCAGAAGCATGTTGAGAAAAATTTTCAGCAGAATTTATTTTCTGATTGTATCTGTTCTGATAGCTGTCGGAGGGATACTGTGTATATCTTATATCTGTCAGGTTCGGCCGTATGTCGTGCAGACAGGCTCTATGACACCAACAATTCCTGTCGGAAGCGTGTGCTTTGTAAATCAGCATATTTCATATCAGAATATTCATACAGGAGATATTATTGCTTTCAAATTGGGCGGTAATGCGACTGTCACACACCGTGTTGTAAAAATCCAAGCAGACGGCATGACGACCAGAGGAGATGCCAATCATGTGGAGGATGCCTCGCTCGTGACGAAAGAAAATTATGTCGGCAAAACGATTTTCTGGATTCCGGAAGTCGGAAATTTTGTTCGCTATCTGCGGACGAAGCAGGGAATTATTTTTTTAGTATCCTTCGCGGTTGTGCTGATTCTGGCAGGATTTCTGCTCGATAACGGAAAAGAGCCGGATATATCTGATAATCAAAAAAACAGCTCTTGAACAAGAGCTGTTTTTTGGGGTTTATTTTACCCATGATTTCAATCTTTGCATGGCTTCTGTGGTATCGTTCCGGTCTCCGAAAGCGGTCAGCCTGAACCAGTTGACACCATTTTTTCCGAATCCTGCGCCAGGTGTTCCGACAACAGCGATTTCATGAAGCATCTTATCAAAGAAACTCCAGCTGTCCAGCCCAAACGGGCATTTAAACCAGATATACGGCGAATTGATGCCCCCTGTGAACGGAATATGCAGTTCTGTGAGCGTTTCTGAAATGATACGGGCATTTTCTTGATAATAGAGAATGCTTTCACGGACTTGCTTCTGACCTTCGGGCGTGAAAACGGCTTCTGCGGCACGCTGTACCGGATAGGAAACACCGTTGAATTTTGAACCTTCCCGACGATTCCAGAGCTGTGCAAGGCTGACTTCCGTGCCGTCGCTGGCGATAGTTTTCAGTTCTGCGGGAATGACGGTATATCCGCACCGGACACCGGTAAAGCCTGCCGTCTTGGAAAGCGAGCATAATTCAATTGCAACTTCTTTTGCACCTTCGAGCTGATAGATGCTCCGGGGAAGATTTTCATCTTTGATGAAGGCTTCATAAGCGGCATCAAACAGGATAACTGCATCATGTGCCTTTGCATAAGCAATCCATTCGGCAAGCTGTGCTTTTGTATATACTGCACCTGTCGGGTTATTCGGTGAACAAAGATAGATGATATCCGGAAAGACTTTCTTTCTGCCGAGTTCGTAGCCGTCAGGGGACGGCAGAGCAGAAAAACCGTTTTCTTCGCTGGAATCAGCATAGACAATCTGCCGGCCGTTCATCAGATTGGAATCTACATACACCGGATATGCCGGGTCGGTAATCAGGATGATATTACTGTCATCGAAAATATCTACCAGATTTCCGCAGTCACTTTTTGCGCCGTCATTGATGCGGATATCCGAAGCAGGCACATCTGTACCGAAACTCTTGTAATAATCCGAAACGGCCTGCCGAAGAAAGTCATAACCTGCACCGCTGTCCTCATAACCACGGAAGGTTTCTTTCACAGCGAGTTCATCAGCGGCTTTTTTCATGGCTTCTACGACAATCGGAGCAAGGGGCTGAGTGACATCACCAATGCCCATGCGGATGATTTTCTTATCCGGATTCTGTGCCTGAAATGCTTTGATTTTTTCGGCAATTCTGATAAACAGATAATTTTTCTCCAGTTTCAGATAATTTTCATTGACTTTCAAAAATATCACCTCAATAGAAATTAAATATAATTATAGAAAAATTTCACCGTCGAATACATGCGTGGCAGAGCCTGTCATCATGACAGTGCCGTCTGTCTGGTAGACAATCTGCAAATCTCCGCCGGCTAATTTCACAGTAATGGTTTCATCATGCTGGCAATACCCGTTCAGGACAGAAGCGACTGCTACAGCACAAGCACCTGTACCGCAGGCCATTGTTTCACCGCTTCCGCGCTCCCATACACGCATTTTGAGTGTATGCGTGTCAATAATATTCACGAATTCTGTATTGACACGCGCCGGGAATAATTCATGATTCTCGAAAAATGTGCCGATTTTTTCCAGTTCAAGAGCATCTACATCCTGTTCCAGAAAAATGACACAGTGCGGATTTCCCATAGAAACGCCTGTCGCCGTGTAGGTCTTTCCACTGACTTGAATCGGCTGGGCGATAAAGGTTTCGCCTTCGGCATTCATAGGAATTTCGGAAGGTTTCAGAATGGCTTTGCCCATATCGACAGTTGCGCTCACGGCTTTGCCGTCCTGCGTCTGCAACTGAATATACTTGATGCCGGAATTGGTTTCTACAGACAGTTCCGGTTTGCTGACAATGCCGTTATCATAGGCATACTTGGCCACACAGCGGATACCGTTTCCGCACATCATAGCTTCTGAGCCGTCTGCATTGAAGATTCTCATCCGGCAGTCAGCCACATCTGAAGGCAGAATCAGAATCAGACCATCTGAGCCGATGCCTTTTCTTCGGTCGCTGACCTGAATGGAAACTGCTTCCGGATTGTCGACTTTTTCCTGAAAGCAGTTGACATAAACATAGTCATTTCCGATGCCATGCATTTTTGAAAATTTCATCATTAAAAAATCCTTTCAAGCTTGAATTTCAGATTTGTATTTCACAGGCGAACAAGTGTATTTTTGTCACCTGCATTTTTATGATAACACAGATTTTCATAAATTGCAAGTATTTTTTCAAAATTCTTTTGCAAAATAAAAAATTTCCTTGCATTTTGTTCAAAAATATGATAGAATAAAAAATGTAATTTACTTTTGAAAGGTGGACTCCAATGAAAGAATTTTCACAGTCTGTTGGCAAAGGGGTAGAACTGATTTCTATCGTTGAGCCAAAATTCAAGACAACTAATATTTCGGTTGTATTTTTAATGCCCTGCGAGCCGGAAAAATTTCCGGCATGGTCAATTATGCCGAATCTTCTGCTTAATTCCTGTGCGAAATATCCCACCATTGCACAGATGTCCGAAAGAATGCAGGAACTTTACGGCGCATATCTTGATAACAGTATTTCTCTGATTGCCAATACATGGCAGATGCGTCTGGTGGTGAATACTATCGGGGATGCTTATGCGCTCCAAGGCGAAAAACTTCGTGAAGAAGCGGTTTCTCTGCTTCTGGAATGCATTCTGCATCCGAATCTGGAACACGGAAATGCATTTGCAGAATCTGCTTTCAAAACCGAACAGCAGGAATTAATCGACGTGATTCAGAATGAAATCAACAACAAGCGTTCCTACGCCCTCAAACAGGCCAGAAAAACGGTTTTCCAAAACGAACCGAATGCTGTTTCGCTCTACGGTACGGAAGAAGATGTGCTTGCCTTAACACCGGAATTTGTTTACCAGGCTTATCAGGAAATTTTACAGAAAGCGCAGATTCTGATTTACTATGTAGGCGCGGAAGAAGCTCCCGAACTGCCGGAATTATTCCGGAATGCCTTTGCTGACCGTGATGTTCCGGAAATCTCCGTGCAGTCGGCAAGCCCCTGCAAGGCAGAGCCTGTCACGGTTACAGAAACTATGAATGTCGGTCAGTGCCAGCTTGTCATGGCATTTAAGGCGGAAGAAGGCATTTCTCAGGAAGCCCTCAGAATGTGCAGTCTGATGTTCGGCGGTGCGCCCTTTTCCCTGTTATTCTCGAATGTCAGAGAGAAAATGAGCCTTTGCTATTACTGTTCCAGTGCAATTGTCTACGGCAAAAATACCATGCTGGTTTCAAGCGGTGTATCTCAGCAGAATCTTGAAAAAACACGTCAGGCCGTTCTGGAACAGCTCGACTCTGTTTGCAGAGGCGAATTTGAAGACAGCCTTCTTGAAAATGCCCAGCGTTATCTAATCAATGCGCTCCGGCTGACAGGCGACACGCCTTCTTCCTGTTCTTCCGAAGCGTTTGAACGCTTTCTCCGTGAAGACCATGCTGATGTGGAAGAACGCATCAGATTATATCAGAATCTGACCAGAGAAGATATTATCAATACTGCAAAAGCCTTCCGGCTCGACAGTGTCTATATGCTGACTCAGAAAGGAGAAGAAGCATGAAACAGAGAAATCAGGAAGTGATTACTTCTTCTAGAGGCGGACAGAGCTGTCTGCATGTGAAGCATGAAACAGGCCTTGACATCTATATCATGGAAATGCCTGACTACCACAGTGCTTATGCGCTGTTCGGAACAAAATACGGTTCGGTGAATACCATGTTCCGGCTTGACGGTGAAAAAGATTTTGCACAAGTTCCCGAAGGCATTGCGCATTTCTTAGAGCATAAGCTTTTTGAAAATGAAGATACCGGCGCGTTTGAAGAATATGCGAAAACCGGTGCAATTGCCAATGCCTATACTTCTTTCGACAGAACGGCTTATTTATTCATGTGCTCGGAAAATTTCAATCCGTCACTGGAAATTCTGCTGAATTTTGTACAGCATCCGTATTTCACACAGGAAACTGTTGATAAAGAACAAGGCATTATCGCACAGGAAATCCGCATGAATGAAGATGAACCCGGCTGGAAGCTGTTCTTCAATTCGCTCAAATGCATGTATCAGAAACACCCTGTCAGAATCGGCATTGCCGGAACTGTCGAGAGCATTCAGAAAATTGATGCCGATTTGCTCTACAGATGCTATCGTACGTTCTATAATCTGCACAATATGACACTCTGCATTGCCGGAAATGTCAAGGCAGAAGAAATTCTTGAAATCTGTGACAGACTGCTGATTCCCGGAGAAGACCATAAACTGGAAGAAGTCTATCCGGAAGAACCCTATGAAGTATATCAGCATGAAGTTATTGATACTGCGCCTGTGGGAGTACCACTGTTTAGTCTTGACTTCAAGCTTCAGCCGAAATCAGGAGAAACACAGCTTCGTGCTGAACTGCTTTCGGAACTGACAATTGATACGCTGTTCAATTCCAGCACAGAAATCTATCAGCAGATGCTGGAAGAAAATCTGATTAATTTCGGGTTCGGCGTGGATTCAGCTTTCACCGGAAACGGCTATTTCTCAATCGGAATCGGCGGTGAGTCCAGAAACCCCAGAGAAGTCCGCAAAAGAATCTTTGCAGTCATTCAGAATGCCAAAGAAAACGGCTTCGATAAAGAAGTTTTTGAACGTCTCAAAAAGGCAAAGTACGGCAGTATGATTCGCTCTATGAACAGCGTGGAATCCAATGCTTCTATGATGCTTGACTGCTATATGTGCGGAATCAAACCGTTTGCCCCTGTTTCTGTACTTGCTGAAATCACTTACGAAGAAGCCCTTCAGTTCCTCCGTGACGAAATTGATACCGAAAATGCTGTTTTGTCTATTGTTCATGCGCCGGGAGATGAGATTTTATGACAAGTCTTTCAGAACTCGGATATGATAATTTAGATTATAACGAAATTGTCTTCCCAAAGCTGGGCTTTGATTTTCATATTGATTCGACAGCATTTACAGTGTTCGGGCTGGATATTCAGTGGTATGGGATTATCATCACATTCGGGCTTGTGCTGGCACTCATATTCGGCCTGCGGAATATGCGCCGGGTCGGCATTGACCCGGATAGGGCAATGGATGCCATTATTGGCGGAATTATCGGCGGAATTGTCGGCGCAAGAACATATTATGTCGCATTCAACTGGAGCGAATATGCCGGCAACTGGAAGGAAATTTTTAATACCAGAGGCGGAGGGCTTGCCATTTACGGCGGTGTCATAGGCGCATTTCTGGTCGGCGGAATCGTCTGCAAATTCCGGAAAGTCAAGCTCCTGCCAATGCTCGATATCTGCGGAACAGGCTTTCTGTTAGGACAGGGTATCGGCAGATGGGGCAATTTCACCAATCAGGAAGCTTTCGGCTGTAATACAGACAGCATCTTCGGCATGTCCGGCGGAAGAATACAGAACTGGATTTCCAGAAATTATACTTCCGATGTACTGAATCCGGAT
>SVNI01000083.1 GCA_015066975.1 Ruminococcus sp.
AGAAAGAAAATATTGACGAACTTATTCGTTATGCAATCGATAAGCAGTCCTATGAAACGCAGGTATTGCTGACAAATTATAAGAGCGAACAGTTCGGCTTTGAATCAATCGAGGAAAAAACAAACAGATTGTTATTAGAATAATAAATTCAGAAGTTCTTCCGGCGCAGAGATAAGTTTCTGTGCGCCGTGCTGAAGCAGAAAAGCTCTGTCACGAAAGCCCCATTCTACACTGATACAGGGCATTCCGGCATTTTCTGCCGTGGCAATATCTACATCAGAATCTCCGATATAAAGTGCCTGTTCTGCGGATATCTGCAAGGCATTCAGGACAGCAAGCACGGCATCCGGCGCAGGTTTCCGGCGAATGCCTTCCCGTTCTCCGGCGACGGCATCAAACAGCCCCGGAAAATAATCAGCACATAATGTCTGAACCGCATAGTCTGCCTTATTTGAGACAACAGCAGTTTGGATTCCTGCATTCCTGATTTTCCGGATTGTTTCGGGAATGCCCGGATAAGGTTTTGTATTATCGGCACAGTGCCGGGCATAGTATTCTGTAAATTTTTCATGTACCTGATTTATCTGTAATTCCGTGGTATGTTCCGGAACAGCTCTTTCTATCAGTTTCCGAATGCCGTTTCCGACAAACTGCCGTACTTCTTCTTTGCTTCTTTCCGGAAAGCCTGTTTCCCGAAGTGCATAATTAGTACTCAGGAACAAATCTTCAAGCGTATCTAAAATTGTACCGTCTAAGTCAAAAATTATCATTTTGCAGTGCATATGTTTTCTCCTTTTGTTTCAGAGTTATTTTCTCTGCCGGATTTCAGGGCCGGTGCAAATCCGCGGAAAGAAACTTCACTGGTGATTCTTCCCAGTTCTTCCAGCGAAAACGGCAGTTTTCCCTTGAGCCATTCCCGGTAGATTTCGAGTGTGCCTGTCAGGACAAAACGGCTGTACAGTTTCATAGTATCTTCGGAAACCAGTACCTTTTCTTTGTACATGTTGCAGATGCCGACTGTGAGGGCTTCCTTGCTCTGCTCCCAGAAAGAATCATAATAGTCCATATTGGCAATATGCCGGAAGAAATCAAGATTATCGCTGATAATCCGGTTCATGGCAGAATACAGGCTGACAGTGTTGAAATTCTGGTTGAAAAAATCCTGTTTTTCAAGCTGTGCAAGCAGTTTCTGAATCAGTTGTTTATTATAATCCCGCATGACATCATCTGTAGTTTCGTAATGCAGATAAAAAGTTTTTCTGTCAATATTGGCTCTTTTTGCCAGTTCTGTGACGGTCATTTTCATACTTTTCTTTTCCATCAGCAGAGAAATATACGCATTCTGAATAGCAGAACGGGTTTTCAGAACTCTTCTGTCCATGATTTAATACTCACTTTCTGTAAAAATGTAGAATATTCGTCAGATTATTGCATATTGGCAATTGATTTATTCGCCTGTTTATATTATAATACACATGTAGGGGAAAAGTCAAGTCTTTCCGGCAAGGCCGGAATTTTTCCAGAGAAAAATAAACAAAACAGAGATATTTTAAGAGAGGGAAGAAATTCATGATAAAACAAAGGGAACTGTCTCGCTGTGATACCCGGACAGAAGTCCGCAGAGCTATCTGCAAGCAGGCAAAACGGCTGGAGAAAGCCGGCAGAATTGAAGTCACAAAAACATTCAGTCAGCACGGAGACTGCTCTGTGTTTGAACACTGCGCCAATGTGGCTTACGTAAGCTGTATGCTGTTCCGTCAGATGCATATCGAAGCCGACTGGGAGGAATTAATCAACGGCGCACTTCTGCATGATTATTTTCTTTACGACTGGCATAACAGAAAAACCTGCCATCCGGCACATGCAGTCTATCACCCGACGCTTGCACTGCATAACGCCCGGAAAGACTACAAGCTGACCCCGAAAGAAGAAGATATTATTTTACATCATATGTTTCCACTGACCGTCCTGCCCCCGAAAAGCAAAGAAGCTTGGATGGTATGCCTCGCAGATAAACTCTGCGCCCTGACGGAAACATTCGGAAAGGTGTGGGTAAGATGACACTTGAATATTTATTTTTGAATTTCATGCTGTACAGTTTTATCGGATGGGTATTCGAGACAACTATCTGTTCTTTATGGGAAAGCGGACATTTTCTGAACAGAGGTTCTCTGCTCGGCCCTTACTGTCCCGTATACGGCGGCGGTGCATGTTTCGGCATCCTGCTGGGGCTGTATATTCAGAATCCTGTGAAGCTGTTTTTCTTCTCGGCACTCCTGTGCATTGCGGTGGAATATACAGCCGCTTGTGTACTGGAGAATATTTTCAGCATGAAACTATGGGACTATACCGGAATGGCATTCCAGATTCAGGGCAGAATCTGTCTGCTGGGATTCCTGTTTTTCGGTACGGCATGTACGACCATCAGCAAGCTGATTCAGCCTTCTGTCATGGCAATGTTTGAAAAAACAAATCCGAAGTTTCTGCATTTTGTTTCTATTAGCCTTGCGGTAATTCTAGCACTTGATATTGTGCTTTCTGCTCTGGCATTCCGCCGGGCAAACAAAGTACTCTATCGCTTCTATATCCGTTGGCACGCTTCCCTGAACCGCGAATTCCGCAGTCTTTCCTATGCAATGCAGAGAAGATGCCCGGAATGGCTTCTGGAAGATTTGTCCGATATGCAGGAAACTATCCTTGATAAAAACCGCACACTCTGCATGAAACAGGAACAGCAGAAAGAAATGATTATTGAAAATTTACAGCGTTTCAAGAAATTTTAAGCCAATCAAAAAACCGGGGATTTTTCTCCGGTTTTTTGTTTGAAATCTCTGTGAAAAATACTGAAAATTACTTGCTTTTTTTGTATAAATATGCTATAATAAGAATAATATCAAAAATCGAAATGAGGTGTGCTTTTTATGGATGAAGAAAAATTCATGCTGGATACCGTCACGCGGATTACACCTGCCCAGCAGGAACAGCTAGTGAATATCTTTCATGAATTTATAGAACTGGAACATTTGTATACGTCTGCTGCTGAACTTGTGAAAACACAGCTCAATATTTATGACTCAGAATTCAGTGTCAAATTTCAAAGAAATCCGATTCACAGCATCGAGAGCCGTATCAAATCACCGCAGAGCATTGTCGGCAAGCTCCAGAAAAAAGGTCTGGAACTGTCCGCAAAATCCGCCCAGAAAAATTTGATGGATATTGCCGGAATCCGCGTCGTTTGCTATTATATTGACGATATTTATGCTATCTCCGAACTGCTGACCATGCAGAGAGAATATAAAATCGTCAAAGTAAAAGACTATATCAAAAAACCTAAACCCAGCGGATACCGCAGTCTGCATGTCATCCTCATGGTACCCGTCTATCTGGCAACCCAGAAGAAAGAAGTTCCTGTCGAAATACAGATAAGAACTATTGCTATGGATTTCTGGGCAAGTCTGGAGCATCAGCTTCACTACAAGACAAAATCTATCGTATCCGAAGCACTCAAGAAAGAATTGCAGGACTGTGCTGAAATCATCGCAGAAACTGATTTGAGGATGCAGGACATCTACGACCAGATTAACGATTTGGATTAAGCTATGATGCTGGAAAAAAGAATTTTTGATACCGGTGAATTTGTTATCTGGAAAAATCAGATTTACCGCTCGAAAACATATCAGAAAGATTATGAATTATTTCATCTGAAAGATAAAAACAGGAATACTCCGCTTTGCCGGATTGACCGGAATCAAGCCGAAGATGCCTACAGACAGTTTGCTTACTGCGAACTGAAAGGCCTCCGGTATCGGGCTGTTTCGGTGCAGGATGAGTTCTGCGAATATCAGCCGTTTTATCCAGACTTTTTCTTTCGGGACAGAATCGAAGATATGACCGAAATCTGGATTCAGAAGAACCGTTCCGGTCAGAAACCGGAAATCGAAACCGTTTGGCTTCGCCCTTATTGTATGAATCCGCCAAGCAGTCATAAATTCTATGTCCAGAAAAGACCGGATATGAAATTTATGCTCTGCTGGCCGGAAGAACGGCTGACTTTCAGAAAAGCTGTGCAATGCCTGAAAGAATATTATCAGGAGAGAATCTCCGTTTTGGAAACGGATGTTCCTTTCTGGGATACTTATATACAGAAATTCCAAATTGACAGGCAGAATTTTATCATGACACTGGATTTCGGTCTTGTCGACATCACCCCGGAGGAAAAAGACGGAAATCCCTATCTTCTGGAAATTGTAAAATATTTCAACAGTTTTTCATAAAACTATTGCAATTTCCGGAAGAATCCTGTATAATAATAGTAATGCTTTTGGAGAAAAGCAAAAAATATTAATTTTCAAAAAGGAGCGTAATACCCATGTACAAAGATTTAATCGACACTATCGGCTATGTGGAAAGCGTTGACCCCGAAGTCGGCGCAGGCATGAAGAAGGAACTTGCTCGTCAGAAAAGAAATCTCGAACTGATTGCAAGTGAAAATATCGTTTCTCCAGCAGTGATGGCTGCTATGGGAAGCGTACTCACAAACAAGTATGCAGAAGGTTATCCCGGCAAACGCTATTACGGCGGATGCGAGTGCGTTGACATCGTAGAACAGATTGCTATCGAAAGAGCCTGCAAGCTGTTCGGCGCAAAATTCGCAAACGTTCAGCCCCATTCCGGCGCACAGGCAAATACTGCCGTTTATGTCGCTGTGCTTCAGCCCGGTGATACCGTTCTCGGCATGAGTCTCGATGACGGCGGTCATCTGACACACGGTTCACCTGTCAACATCTCCGGTAAATATTTCAATTTTGTATCCTACGGACTTGATGACGAAACCGAAACTATCAATTATGATGATGTGCAGAAACTCGCAGAAGAAAATAAGCCGAAACTTATCGTTGCCGGTGCATCTGCTTATCCTCGTGCGATTGATTTCAAGAGATTATCCGAAATTGCAAAGTCTGTCGGCGCACTGCTGATGGTGGATATGGCACATATCGCCGGACTGGTTGCCGCAGGCGTGCATGAATCTCCTGTACCCTATGCAGATATTGTAACAACAACGACTCACAAGACACTCAGAGGCCCTCGCGGCGGTCTGATTCTGACCAATGATGAAGCACTCGCTAAGAAAATTAATTCCGCAGTATTCCCCGGTACACAGGGAGGCCCTTTGATGCATGTCATTGCGGCTAAGGCTGTCTGCTTCGGAGAAGCACTCAAACCGGAATTTACAGAATATCAGAAAAAGATTGTCGAAAATGCCAAGGCTCTGGCAGAAGGTCTGCTCAAGAGAGGTTTCAATCTGGTTTCCGGCGGTACAGATAATCATCTGATGCTGGTTGACCTGCGTCCGTTCAGCATTACCGGCAAGGAACTGGAACACCGTCTTGATGAAGTCTATATCACAGTCAACAAGAACGCCATTCACAAAGACCCTGAAAAGAAGTTCGTTACCAGTGGTATCAGAATCGGTACACCGGCAGTAACTACCAGAGGACTCGGCGTGGAAGAAATGGACAAAATCGCAGAATATATCTATCTCTGTGCAACCGATTTCGAGAACAAGGCTGATGAAATCCGTGCAGGCGTGACAGAAATCTGCAACAAGTTCCCGTTATATGAATAATTTTACAATAGAAAACTCCTGTCTGCCGGTGATGTTCCGGCAGACAGAATTTTTCAAAAGGAAGGAGTTTTTATGCTAGCAGAAAGATTAACGGTATTTGAAAAGCAGTTTCAAAATGAATTCTTTAAACAAAGCAATGGAAAATTCCAACTGCAAACCAGACGTTTCAATAATGACGGAATAGGTGGATATTGGCATATTTTTTCTGTTCCCCAAAATAGTGCATGGGCTAACATATATTTTCATTTTGAGGTTCTCTGGTCTGAGTCAGAATATCTCTGTGATGCGAAAAAGATTGATGTAGAAGCGCACATTGACCAGTGGCCGGGCAGCAAGAAAAATAAAAACGGAAGCATAAATATAATAAATGAAAATTTAACCCAAGACTTTATAAATAACGGCTTTCACCCACAAGGGCGCAACGGAGTGTTAAGCAGAGAAACAATAAAAGCTGACTTCTCGGATTTTAGTAAAAGCATTTATACAATAAATCATATTTTGGAAATTTTAAATAGTGACCCATTTGAAAAGTGCAGAAAAATCGCGGATAATTTTAAACCATAATACAGGCGGACTCGGTTCGCCTTTTGTTTTTGAGAGGTGAATTTTATCATGTCATTAAGAAAGAAAAAAAATCAGCAGGACGATTCTGAAAAATTACAGGAGTTACTGAAATCATGGGACATTCAGCTTCCGGAAAAAGAAAAAAAATCTGACTTTCCGGAAACTTCCCTGAATGACTTTCCGAAAGCCGATTTTCCTGAAAACAAGCCGGAAAATACATTTTCTGAACCAGTCCCCAAAACAGAAGAATCCATTCAGCTGGAGAAGATTCCTGTCACAACGGAACTCGAAAAAGAAATCTCTGAACCCGAAATCACAGAAGAAAAATCCGTAAAACAAGTTTCTTCCGTTCTTCTGAAAAAAGAAGTATCAAATCAGGAAACAGAACAGAAATTCATAAAAATCTTTCAGAATTATCGGGAACAAGAGAAAGATAAAAAATCTGCTGTGCATTTGTTGCATATCGGCACTCCGGAACTGGATAAGAAATTCAAACAGGAAGCTATTCAGTATATGCACGGCACTGTCCGGCTGTATTCTCTGGAATTGTTTATGATAATAACATTGCTGGTGATATTCGGGCTTTCTGTAATGCAGGGAGTCTTTATCTGTTTTTCAATTCTGGCATTTGGAACAGGGGCATTTCTGCTCTGGTATGCTTCCAGATGGAAACTGACATTTGATGGCAGTACTAACCGATTTTCTTATCAGTCACTGACCTGTCCGGAAATTCACTTTCATGCTTCTGAAATCGAAAGCCTTCAGGTGAAAAGTAATTCACGTTCGCCGGAAGAAATGCTGATTCTGTCTGTTGATGGAAAAGAAATCCGCATCTGGATGGGATTTTCACAGTATCTGCTGACAGGACATAACGGAGAATATCTCGGCGGATGCTATCAGGCACATAAACTTCTGGAGTATCTGGAATTCTATCAGGCACTGCATGGAAATTTTTCATATTCCGGCTTTCAGTCCGTACAGAAAAAAACAGATTCTTCCAGTAAAGAAGAACTTATGGAATTATTAGCGAAATATCAGAAGCAGATTGATGATAAAAAATAACTTCAGAAAGGATGATGATGAAAATGCAGGTCAATATCCCGGAATTAAAAGCTGTCATTGCTGAATTGCAGGAAGAACAAAGGCATCTTCAGGAAACAGCTTCTCAGATAAAAATAACTGCGGGTAAAATAGCCTTTTTGCCCGTCGAAGATGCCAACGCATTAAGCTATAAAATAATCTCTAGAATTACAGATGAAATGGAAGAACAAGGAATGGCACTTGAACAGGTGATAAACTATTTTCAGAATATCTGTGAAGCTGCGACTGTGCCGAAACCAAAGCTTACAGATAAAATCAGAAATGACTTTGAACGATAAAGGGGTGATTCTCATGCCGTTAGCCGAACAAATCAGACCCAGAACGCTGGATGATGTCGTTGGGCAGACTCATCTGCTCGCACCGGGAAAGCCATTGAGAAAAATTATTGAAAGCGGACATGTTCCGAATATGATTTTCTATGGCTCATCCGGCATCGGAAAAACAACCGTCGCCCGGATTATCGCCGAAAAAACTAATATGACCCTGCATATCCTCAATGGCACACAGGCAGGCGTTTCGGATATGAAAGAAGTGTTTTCCGAAGTCGGCACATTCGCCGGCATGAACGGAATTTTACTCTATCTGGATGAAATTCAGTATCTGAATAAAAAACAACAGCAGAGTTTGTTATCTTATATCGAAAACGGTGATATTACGCTTATCGCTTCTACAACTGAAAATCCTTATTTTGCTGTTTATAATGCTGTTATCAGCAGATGCACGGTCTTTGAATTCAAGCCCGTGGAAGTTTCGGAAATGAAAAAAGCAGTGGAGAGAGCCTTTCAGAAAATCAATGATAAAAATCTGGCTCTGGAAGACGGCGTTATCGAACATATCGCGCAGGGAAGCGGGGGAGATGTCCGCAAAGCCATGAACGCTGTCGAATTATGCGCCTTGTCCGCCGAAGATACCGGAGAAGGCTATTTTTATATTTCTCTTGAAACAGCACAGATTCTGACACAAAGAAGCAATATGAAATATGACCGTGACGGCGATTCGCATTATGATATTTTATCCGCCTTGCAGAAATCTATCCGGGGCAGTGACGAGAACGGCGCGCTCCATTATACGGCAAGGCTGATTCAGGCAGGAGATTTACTTTCTCTGACAAGAAGATTATTAGTTATCGCTTCCGAAGATGTCGGTTTAGCTTATCCGATGGCTGTGCCGATTGTCAAAGCCTGTGTCGATAATGCCTTACAGTTAGGCCTTCCTGAAGCCAGAATCCCTATCGCTGAGGCTGTTGTTCTGCTCGCGACTGCTCCGAAATCAAACAGTGCCTATCTGGCTATGGATAAAGCTCTTGCAGATTTGGATAAATATGGCGCACTCGATTTTCCCAGACATTTGCAGAATCAGCATTTTGACGGCGAAGGCTCGGAAATCAAGGGACAGAATTATTTATATCCCCATGATTATCCAAATCATTATGTCAGACAGCAATATCTGCCGGATGCAATTAAAAATCATGTCTATTATGAATTCGGCGATAACAAACAGGAACAGGCAGCACTTGCCTACCGGAAGAAAATTTTATCCGAAGCAGAATAATTTTTTTCAGTTGTGCAATTTCTGAACATCTGATATGCTATAATTATCTCATGATATAGATTTGATATTTCAGGAGGTTATTTATCATGAAAGAGAATTATAGAATCCCTTTGCATTATCATAAAGGAAAATATCTGTACTGCGAACTTCCCGAAACAGATGCAGATTGCCTTGTTTTGTATTCTGACGGCGGGTCTGTGTTCAGATATACTGACCCTGTTTATCAGAATGAAATCAGAGTTTATTCCATTCCGGAAGAAGATGCTGAACAGAAATTAACTGCCGGTTACAGTGACAGTGGTATCCTCGAATATGTTGAAGTTGCAGATGGAAACAGAACCCGTCTTATCTACTATAAATGAGCAAATTTGAAAAGTATTCGTCAAAATGCACAAAAGGAGTCAGTGAATCATGTCCAACAAAGCAG
>SVNI01000084.1 GCA_015066975.1 Ruminococcus sp.
AGTGGCTGGAAGAATATTTGCAGTCGAGCCGGAGCGCACTCCTGATTGTTTCGCATGACCGTTATTTTCTGGATAAGCTCTGCACAAGCATCTGCGAAATAGAACGGGGCAGGCTTACCAGATTCAGGGGGAATTATTCAGATTATACAGTTCTGAAAGCCGCTGCTGTTGAGCGTCAGGCTAAAGAATATGCCCTTCAGCAGAAAGAAATTGCAAAATTAGAAGATTATGTTGCCCGTAACATGGCAAGGGCATCTACGTCAAAAAGCGCGAAAAGCCGTCAGAAACAGCTTGATAAGATGGAACGTGTCGAAAAGCCCGTGACCGCGCAGAAACGCGCCGGATTAAGCTTTACTTACGAAATTGAACCCCCTCAGGAAGTGCTGGAAGTCCGGAACGCTGATATTTCTGTCGGCGAGGGTGCAAACCGGAAAAAGCTTCTGGATGAGGTTACTTTCACTGTCCGCAGAGGGGAAAAATTAGGCATTATCGGTGTCAACGGCATTGGAAAGTCTACTCTCATGAAAGAAATTCTGAATCTTCTCCCGCATGACGGCATTATGAAATTCAATAAAAATATCAAGACGGCCTATTTCGACCAGGAAAGCACAAATCTGAATCCGAATAATACTGTGATTGACGAACTGCATGACAGATTTCCGGCCATGCTTGACGGTGAAATCCGGAATCTGCTTGGTCAGGTGCGCATTACCGGGGAAGATGTCTTCAAGCCGGTTTCAGCACTCAGCGGCGGTGAGCGTGCAAGAGTCTGTTTCGCCCTGCTGATGCTGGAACATGCAAATGTCATGCTTCTTGACGAACCGACCAATCATCTGGATTTGCCTATGAAAGAAGTGCTCGAAGATGCGCTTGATGACTATACCGGAACGCTGTTGTTTGTCTCTCATGACAGATATTTCCTGAAAAGACTGGCAACCCGGCTTCTGGAACTCACGCCCGAAGGTGCGGTTCTGCATCCTTACGGATTTGAAAAATATCTCGAAGAAAAAGCTCGTCAGAAAGCCGAAGCACAGGCACTTCTACAGGCTGAACAGCTTGAAAAGGCAAGGCAGAACAAACAGGCCGCCGCGGCATCTTCCCACCGCACCAAAGCCCAGAGAAGCGCGGATGCCGCCCGGAGAAACCGCATGAAAGAACTCGAAAAGCAAATCGAAGAACTGGAATTCCGCATTGCAGAACTAGAAGAAAAGCTCACACTCCCTGAAATCTGCACAGATTACCAGAAAATGCAGGAAGTCTGCGCCGAAATGGAACAGGCAAAGAATCAGTCAGAAGCCTGTTTTGCAGAACTCTGCGAGCTGGAATCTGCTGTCTGATGCGCATATTTTGTCGATTGTAACAATTTTCAGGGAAAAGCATTTATAAAGTTCGGATATTTCGTATATTGCACTTTTTGCAAAAATCGTGTATGATTAAGTTATGAAGTATTAATTTTTAAATCTATGAAAAGAGGATTTTGTTTATGAAATTGAGAAAATATCTTGCCTGTCTGACAGCTGCTCTGATGATGAGTGCAGCATTCACAGCCTGCGGCGGTTCTTCTTCTGAAAATACAACTGCTGATAATACAAGTTCTGAAGTCGTTCAGGAAGCACCGGAAACTTCTCCTGTTGCCGCTAACGGTGATGCTGATGCCAGTGCTGCGGAAGCTGACACGCCTGCTGATGATGCCACTTCTGCTGATTCTTCTGCCGAAAGCGGTCAGGAAGTTACACAGTCTCAGGATGTGGAATTTGAACCTGCTAACACTGCCCAGCCCGGTCAGGCTTATCTGGCAATTGTTGACGGTCAGTGGTGGATTCAGTACTGGGGCAGTGCTGAAAAAGACGGTTACATGCTTTCTTACAATGCCGGCATTGCTGATATTCAGGGCGACGGCTCTTATACCGTCAGCGTTACTGCTGATACCAACGGTTTCCGTTATGATACCACAGGTGACCCGACTGACCAGTATGTTCCGGAAGGTCTCAGCTTCATGTCTGTTATGATTCCGGACGGCGAAACACTGTATCCCGGTGCAGTTATCACAATCGACAGCATCACGGTAGACGGAAAGGAACTGGAACTGACTGCAAAGAATTACACCTCCAGCGACGACGGCGCAGAAACCAGAACTAATATTTATAATTCTTATGTAAGCTCTCCTTCTGATGATGCCCGCTCCGAAGAAGGCGCACTCTATGATGCTGACGGCAATGCTGTAGACAACATTGGCGATTATTCCGCACAGATTATCAATCCGGAAGATTTTGCAACATGGACAACTGTAGAAGTCAGCTTCACCATCACAGGCACTGACGGAAGCAATGCCCCTGCTGACGCTGATGCTGATGCAAATGATGCTGCCACAGACGGCGACGGAAGCTCTGTCATTGACGGCGACGCTGCTGTAGATGACGAAATCGAATAAAAATAACCAAAAAGTAAAAGCTAATCACAGAGGTCATAACAGCAGTTCTGACCTCTGTTTTATAAAAATACAAAACAGAAAGGATTTTGATGATGATTAAGACACTGAATCAGAATAATTTTCAGGAAGCTATCCAGAGCAGTACACCGATTCTTGTTGACTTCTGGGCAACATGGTGCGGTCCTTGCATGATGCAGGGCGAAGTTCTCCATCAGCTTGATGAAGAACTTCCCTCTCTGCAAATCGGAAAGGTCAATGTCGACGAGTGCCGTGACCTCGCTGTGAAATTCGGCATTTCTGCCATCCCGACTATGATTCTTTTCAAGAACGGCGAAGCTGTGGAATCTGTCACAGGTCTGCGCAATGCCGGACAGATTAAAGAAATTTTTCAGAAAAACGGAGTTTCCTGCTGATGGTCAGGCTCAATGAAGATAAAAAAATTGTGGAAACTGTCCGCGAAGGCCTGAAACAGACAGGCGGTTACTGTCCGTGCCGTCTGGAACGTTCGCCGGATACGAAATGCATGTGCAAAGAGTTCCGTGAACAGATTGCTGACCCCGCTTTCGAGGGGTACTGTCATTGTCTGCTGTATTATAAAGATAATCAGAAATAAGTGTTTCCTGCCGGAATTTTTCTGTTCCGGCAGTCATTTTTCATGAAAGGTATGAGAGATATGGGTATTTTCAAGAATCTTTTTCAGAAAAAAGCAAAGCTCGACAGCCCTGTGATGCACAAGGAAAAAAAATCCGGAACACAGCTTTCCGCACTGGAACAACTGTTACAGCAAGGTCTGCCGGAGGAAGTACAGGAACAAATCCGGCAGGATATTTCTCATATCAAATCGGGGGACTACGGCGAAAATCAGGTGAAATTTGCCTTGCAGAACAGCTATATGCCTATGTATATTCTGCATGATGTCTACTTAAAGCAGAATGACCTGACCGCCCAGATTGATTTTTTAGTTATCACCAGAAAACTGATTCTTGTAACAGAATGTAAAAATTACAGTTCGGATTTGCAGATTGACAAAAGCGGACAGTTTATCATCACCAGGAAAGACGGCAAAAAGCAGTGTGTTCCCGACCCTGCGGAACAAAACCGCCGGCATCTGGAGCTGATTTGCCGTATCTGCCCGGAACTGAAAAAAAGATGCTTTTCTGCCGTTGTCTTTACAGACAGTCACAGCATTCTCAATGCCGAGCAAGCTCCGGAAGCCATCCGGAAACAGGTTGTCAAAGCGGACAAGCTGGTTTCTTTCATCCGGAATCTGCACGAAACCAGCCGTCTTTCTGATTTTTCTGATGCGGATATGAAAAAATATGCAGATTTCTTTCTGGACAGACATACAGAAAATCCTGTGGATTATACGGCAAAATACCGGAAATATCTGGAATCTGCGCCCGTTCCGGCAAAGAAAAAGCCCTCCCCTGCCCCGAAAAAAAAGCCTGTTCCGGCCAGACCTCAAAAAACAGAAAAGCTTTTCTGTCCGCACTGCAAAGCGGATATTGCAAAGGGCGCATATGGCTGGTACTGTTCCAAAAAATGCGGTATGAAGCTGGATAAAGTCTATGGAACAGTTCTGACTGACGAACAGGTTTCCGCACTGCTGAACGGAAAATCTACCAGATGCATCACCAAATCCGGAAATACAACTGTCTTTCCGGAGATTGAAGAAAACCGCTATCAGGGGAAAATTTCTTTCCAGTGGAAAACCATGCTACAGAAAAGCTGAATTCAGGATAAAAAATCAGAAAGCCCTGCCGGACAGGGCTTTCTGATTATTTTTTCTTCTTGGTCAGATAACTGATTTCCGAAAAGAGTTTTTTTCTTTTTACGGTCAGGCCTTTGAAAGGACGGATAATCCACAGCACCGGAATCAGATATTTATGTCTGTAAAAAAACGTATGATAGACTTCAATTTCTTTCATAGAAGGGAAAATACGCTCAAAGATATACTTTGCTTTGGAAGTATTTTCTATGCCGTGTTTCATTCTGGTGATGAGTGTCCCATATGTGCCGGAAAAAATATAATAATCCAGCATGGAAGCTTCTTCTTCTGTGAGAGGTTCTCTGCCTGAAAATACTTTCAAAGCCAGTTCCCGGCTCTGCTGTTCGTACTGGTCAATCTGCATTTTTTTCAGTTCAGAAGTGAGATAGTCCCAGTCCAGCGAATCGCCGAATTTCCGCATAAAAATATAAGTATCCAGAAGTGACCGAACCCCTGTTCCGCCGTCAGCATAATGCTTGTATTCATGCGCCGTGATGTACAGATAGAAATCTTCTGTCCGGAAATGGTAACCATAATCATTGCCGTCATCTTTCAGAAGCTTTTCTTTCACAGAAGCATAATATTCATGCAGATTTCCGGCATCTTTTACTGTGAACAGTTCGTGATGCATCTCGAAATTGCACACAGGGGGCTTGAAATAGGCATCATCATTGCCTTCTTCGTAATGACTGCATGTAAATCCCAAATCAAGCATGATTTCTTTCACTTTCAGGCGGTAACTGCTGTCATAGAGAATATCATTGTCTGACATCTGGCGCATTCCCAGCCGGGGATACCAGTCTTTCAGCAATGCGCCTTTCAGGGGCATATACCAGATTTTTTCCTGTTCCAGACGCTGGAGAATTTTCTTGCGTTCGGCATCAAATAAAATGTTCTTGCGGATAGATTTTTCTTTTGCCTGTGTAAACTGATGATATTTTATCCCGGCGGTTTCCAGACCGTAAGCGACACAGGCGGTCAGGACATGTTTCTGACACACTTTGAACAGTTCTTCCGGATGCATGGTCTCCGTCCGTTTTTTGTCGCACACTTCGCCGTTGACGGCACAGCGGACGAGTTCTATCATATCATAAGCATTTTTTCGGAATTGGTTTTGTTCCATAATTACACCTCTGTTCTGATAATTCCGTTTTCTGTGATTTGAAACACTGTATCACAGATTTCCAGTGCTGCGGGACGGTGCGTTACAATCAATACGGTTTTATCCGTCATGCGCCGGAGGTTTTCGAGCATCTGCTTTTCAGTTGCTTCATCCAGTGCGCTGGTGGCTTCATCCAGCAGAAGAACGGGACTTTCTGAGAAAACAGCCCTTGCGACAGCGATTCTCTGCATCTGCCCTTCGGAAAGACCTGTACCGCGTTCGCCGAGAAGGGTATCAATGCCGTTTTCCAGTTCGCTGACGAATTCTTCTGCACAGGCGATTTTCAGGGCACTGTGAATTCTGTCATCATCCTGAATGCCGGATTTGTCTGCAAACGTGATAACTTCCCGGATAGTTCCGCTCATGAGCTGATTTCCCTGCGGAACGTAGGCGAACAGTCTGTGCCATGAAGCATCCAGAGGGCGGAATTTTCCGGTGGTATTTAATAGAAAGCGGTTTCCGGCATCTGGTTTGTAAATGCACATCAGGAGCTTGAGAATGGTTGATTTTCCGCATCCGCTGTGCCCGGTAAAGGCGGCATATTCGCCTTTCTGGATAGTCAGGGAAATGTGTTTCAGGACAACCGGCATGGTATTTTTATTCAGATTTCCGACTTTTTCAGAAGCCGGATAATAAGTGAATTCTATATTTTCCAGACAGATGCCGGAAAATTCCTGCTGATAGAAATTCTGGATTTCCCGAATCGGCCGGGAGGGAGTATCGCAGTCGTTGTCGAAATTCTCGATTTCCATCAGGCGTTCTGCGCTTGCGGTCATGGCGTAGAATTTCGGGAGATAACCTGTAATATTGGCAAACGGCGACTGAATCTGGGAAATAAGCTGTGTGACGGCGGTCAGAGTGCCGTAGCTGATGCGCCCTGTTAGAATGCCGTATCCGCAGTAACAGACTCCCAGCAGATACATACCCTGCATACCGGATTGAAAACCAACATTGCAGAGATTTGAGAAATGATTTTTCTTCATTCTTGCGGATTTATGCGCCTGCATTTTTTCGTCTGCCTCTGCAAGGGTCTGGGATTCGGTGGCATAGGAGCGAATCATCATGAGACTGCCGAGATGTTCTTGTAAAAAAATCCGGAATTTTCCGTCTTTTTCCTGAATTTTCTTGTGCAGCCGCTTCAGCGTTTTCCGGAATGCATACGTCAGCAGAAGCAGGACAAGCCCGGCAGGAATCAGAATGGCTGCGAATTTTGGTTCGAGTGCGATTATCATTGCTGCCGCGCTGACCAGCTTGACAATCATGCCGGCAATGCCGGGCAGGATTTCGGTAAAATGATTGGCAACAACCACACAGTCATTGGTCAGGCGGTTGAGCCATTCGCCGGAATGCACCGCACTGACAGAGGCAAAGTCTTTATGCAGAATCTGTCCGAGCAGACGGCTTTTGAACTGATTTTCCAGCGAGGAAGCAGACTGTTCTTCCAGAAAGCGGACACATGCCCGGAGCAGAACCTGCACAATCACAAGCAGGATAATCAGGAGGATATATCTCCAGAAAGACGACTGCTCCCCGGCAACGGCACTGTCCACAATATTCCGCAGAAGAAGTGCATACAGCACTCCCGAACCGCCGTGCAGTGCCTGTACAAGCATCAGTGCCCCGACATAGAGTTTTTTCTTCCCGGTCACATGCCAGAGCCATTGGATTGCTTTTTCTTTCATATGCGGACACCCTCAAAAATAGAATTTTTTCTGTGTTTTGGAAATAACGACAGCCAAAAGACTTTATTATTTTAGCATATTTTCAGGGATTTGTCAAGAAGCCGCTTGCAATCTGCATGGAAATATGCTATAATAAAATCAGAAAGATTCTGAAAGGAGGCTTGCAGGATGATACAGACCGTAGCAGAGACAATTCCGGCAACAAACGACCCCAGAAATATTGTATTGTGGGTAATTCTTGCCGTCGTGGCCGTTGTGCTTATCGGCGTGACAAGTATTCTTTCCGCAAAAAAGCGTTCCGCCGAAGATGACGGAGATGACGAAGACGAGGATGATGACTGATTTGTGAAAAATGCATAAAATCAGGCCGGAATTTTTTGATGATTTTATTTCGATTTCCGCTTGCATTTTCTGTAGAAATATGATATAATAAATGAGATTTCGCACGGGCGTGATTCACCCGGCTGGGTGTCTGCATGGCAGATTGCCGGCTGTCAGCGTCCGGAGGATTCAAAATTTAACCAAATTTTATTTTTTAGGAGGAACTACAATGGGTGTAGTATCAATGAAACAGCTTCTCGAAGCAGGCGTACACTTCGGCCACCAGACAAGAAGATGGAATCCGAAAATGGCTCAGTATATTTTCACAGAGCGCAACGGCATTTACATTATCGACTTGCAGAAAACTGTCAAGAAGCTTGACGAAGCTTATATGTTCGTTCGTGAAATTTCTGCTGAAGGCAAGGAAGTTCTCTTTGTCGGCACAAAGAAGCAGGCCAGCGAATCTATCAAAGAAGAAGCTGTCCGCGCAGGTGCTCACTATGTCAATGCAAGATGGCTCGGCGGTATGATGACCAACTTCAAGACCATCCAGAGAAGAATCCAGAGACTCGAACAGCTCCACACTATGGCAGAAGACGGCACTTTCGCTCTGCTTCCCAAAAAGGAAGTTGTCAAGCTGAATCTGGAAATTGAACGTCTTGAAAAGTTCATGGGTGGTATCAAGAACATGAAGAAGCTCCCCGGCGCACTCTTTATCGTTGACCCCAGAAAAGAAAAAATCGCTGTTGCAGAAGCAAAGAAGCTCAATATTCCGATTGTTGCTATCGTTGACACCAACTGCGACCCGGACGAAGTAGATTATGTTATCCCCGGCAATGATGACGCTATCCGCGCCGTAAAGCTGATTGCAGGCACGATTGCAAACGCAATTATCGAAGGCCGTCAGGGTGCTGATGACGTTTCTGCTGAAGATGCAAATGCCGCTGAAGCAGAAGCTCCGGCTGAAGAAGCACAGACCGAAGAATAATTTTTCTAGAATTTTATCAAGTGAGGTATATATCATGGCTGTTACTGTTGCACAGATTAACGAACTCCGTCAGATGACCGGCGCAGGTATGATGGACTGCAAAAAGGCTCTGACCGAAGCAGAAGGCGATATGGAAAAGGCTGTTCAGCTTCTCCGTGAAAAAGGTCTCGCAACTCAGGCAAAAAAAGCCGGCAGAGTTGCCGCAGAAGGCCTTGCACTCGCACTTGTCAGCGACGATAACAAAATCGGTGCTGTCGTAGAAGTCAATATCGAAACAGACTTCGCTGCCAAGAACCCGAAATTTAAAGAATTCGTTGAAAACGTTGCCAAGACGGTTATCGAAAAGAATCCTGCTGATGTAGAAGCCCTCAAGGCAGAAACCATCTCCGGCGGTTCTGTTACCGTTGCAGAAGCACTTCAGGAAATGTTCCTGTCTATCCGTGAAAACATTCAGATTCGCCGTTTTGCAAGACTTGAAGGCGACGCAGTTGTTGCTTATGTTCATCAGGGCGGTCAGGCTGGTGTTATCACCTCTGCCAAGACAGAAGCCGGCGCAGTTCCTGCTGTTCTGGAAGCTCTGAAGGACTGTGATTTCCAGGTAGCTGCAATGCATCCTGATTTCCTCGTGCGCGAAGATGTTCCGCAGTCCAGAATTGACGAAGAAAAAGAAATCATCCTCAAGCAGATGGAAGAAGACCCCAAGCTTGCAAGCAAGCCCGAACAGGCAAAAGTCAAGATTGCAGAAGGCAAGCTTGGCAAAATCTATTCCGAAATCTGCCTGATGGAACAGGCATTCGTTAAGGAAAACAAGC
>SVNI01000085.1 GCA_015066975.1 Ruminococcus sp.
AATTCCCGAACAGCCGGAAACTTCCATATCAGCCGAAGAAACATCCAAAAAAGAAAGTGAATAAGAGCTATGTTCATTGATTGCCATTGCCACATCTTACCGCAGATAGATGACGGCTCTAAGAGCACCGAAATGTCTTTGCAGATGATAGAACTCCAGCATCAGCAAGGAGTTCAACGGATTATTGCTACTCCTCATTTTTATGCCCATCGCGAAAAATCCGTGTCTCACTATCTCCAGAAGCGTCAGGAAGCCTATCAGAAAGTAATGTCCTCAAACCCTGCTGTTTCCCGGATTGAACTGGGCGCAGAAGTCGCTGTCGAACATGGCCTTAGTCAAATTCCGGAAATCGAAAAGCTTGCTTTTCAGGGAACAAAACTGTTTCTGTTCGAGTTCCCCTACAGCGGATTCAATCAGCGATATATCGAGGAAATTTACAATATCTGTAATGATTACGGTTTCACGCCGATAATTGCACATCTGCACAGATATCTTGAATATTATTCAAAAACAGAAATGCAGAAAGTCCTTGAAATGGATGCAATTTTTCAGTTCAATAACGAAGCGTTCGGAAATTTCCGCGAACGCACTTTCTGTAAAAAAATTCTGAAGCAGGACTATCGTGTCGTATTCGGCAGTGATGCTCATAATCTCGATTCCAGAAAGCCAAATTTCGAGTTTCTTGCCAAAAAAGCAAAAGCCGAATGGATTGAAAATGCAAACAGCATTCTGAATACTTATCTGATTCCTTAAAATTATGGCAAGCGAAGAAAGCCGAATCCTGCTTTTTTCGCTTGCCATTTTTGATAAAGCAAAAGCAGAAAAAAATATTCTGTTTTCTATTGCATGATTCCAGATTTTGTGATATAATAAAAGTGTATCTTATCCGGCTTCCGGAAAGGTAACATTTTTTTAAAGGAGAATGAAATTTTATGAAAAACACGGTTTCCACTTTGCTGAAACAGAAGCAATCGGGCGATAAAATCACGATGCTTACTGCCTATGATTATACAACGGCAAAGATAATGGATGAATGTGGAATCAATTCACTTCTGATTGGTGATTCTCTGGGCATGACCATGCTCGGCTATGAAAATACGCTTCCAGTCACAATGGAAGATATGATTCATCATACAAAAGCTGTCGCAAGAGGAGCGCAGAATGCTTTTATTGTAGCGGATATGCCGTTCATGAGCTATCAGGCAAGCGTGGAACAGGCAGTTCTGAATGCCGGACGGCTCATCAAGGAAGGCGGTGCTCATGCCGTCAAACTCGAAGGCGGTGCAGAAGTTTGTCAGCAGATTCGTGCAATTGTCAATGCTTCAATTCCGGTTGTGGCGCATCTGGGACTGACACCGCAGTCTGTCAATGTATTCGGCGGATTCAAAGTTCAGGGAAAAAGTCTTGAGAAAGCCAGAAAGCTTATTGATGATGCACTGAAAATTCAGGAAGCCGGAGCATGTGCGGTCGTACTGGAAGGCATTCCGGCAAAGCTTGCCGAAATCATTACCAGAAAACTGGAAATTCCCACTATCGGGATTGGTGCTGGAAATGGCTGTGATGGTCAGGTGCTTGTTTATCAGGATATAATGGGCATGACTTCCGGCCATACGGCTAAATTCGTAAAGAAATTTGCAGAAGTTGGTGAATTCATGCGGAAAGGCATTTCTGACTATATCACTGAAACAAAATCCGGCGCATTTCCGGCAGAAGAACATATCTATCCGATAGAGGAAAACGTTATCAATGAAATTATCAGGGAGGAACAGCATCATGAAGATTGCAAAGACAATTGAAGAAGTACGCCTACAAGTGAAAGAATGGAGAGCACAGGGACTGACAGTCGGCCTTGTTCCGACAATGGGCTATCTGCATGAGGGACATGCAAGTCTGATTGATGCTTCTCACAGGGATAATGACAGAACAGTTGTATCTGATTTTGTAAATCCCATGCAGTTTTCACCTTCGGAAGATTTAGAAAGCTATCCTCGTGATATTGAACATGATGCACAGCTTGTCGAAGCGCACGGCGGAGATTTGATTTTTCATCCCGAACCGGAAGAAATGTATCATAAGGGCTTTTCTTCTTTTGTAGATATGACTGTCCTGACAGAGGAGCTCTGCGGGCTGAGCCGTCCGATTCATTTCAGAGGGGTATGCACAGTAGTATCGAAGCTATTCAATATCGTACAGCCTGACCGCGCCTATTTCGGAAAAAAAGATGCTCAGCAACTGGCTGTTATCCGGCATATGGTTGATGATTTGAATATGAATCTTGAAATTATTGGCTGTCCGATTGTCCGTGAAGCAGACGGCCTCGCCAAAAGTTCCCGGAATACTTATCTGAATGATGCTGAAAGAAAAGCTGCGCTTGTCCTTTCACAGGCTGTATTTCTCGGAATGGATATGGTCAGACAGGGAGAAAAAAATTGTGATGTCATTCTGAATCAGATGAAAGCACACATCCAGAGCGAACCGCTCGCAAAGATGGATTATGTCAAGATTGTGGACTGTGAAACCATGCAGCAGATTTCCGTCCTTGACCGTCCTGCACTTTGTGCAATGGCTGTCTATATCGGAAAAACACGGCTGATAGATAATTTCTTTACAGAAGATATCGAAAAATAAAAGGAGGGGAAAACGTGCAGTTATCCGTACTGAAAAGCAAAATTCACCGTGCTGTCATTACACAGGCAGAACTGAATTATGTCGGAAGCATCACAATTGATGAAACACTGATGCAGGCAGCCGGAATTTATGAATATGAACATGTGCATGTTGTCAATGTTAACAGCGGAAGCCGTATCGAAACTTATGTGATTGCAGGTGAACCCGGAAGCGGAACTATCTGTCTGAACGGCGCGGCAGCCCGTGCAGGTCAGAAAGGTGATGCTGTCATTATTATGGCTTATGCTTCTGTGACTCCAGAAGAAATAGAGCATCACCGTCCAAAAGTTGTGTTTGTCAATGATAAGAATGAAATCATTCGTACAGCAGATTATGAAAAACACGGCAGATTATTATAAAAAAACAATGCTGATACAGATTTCTGTATCAGCATTTTTCTGACAGGATTATTCACGGTTCTTGAGGACTTCTGCCGGGGAAATCTTATTTATTTTACCAACCAGCATGAAGTTAATAATAAAATAGCTTATCATGACAACACCGTAAATTCCGGCATACAGATACCACGGAAAAGCAATATTCATGCCACAGGCAACATTTGCGATAAAAGACGGATAAAGCGCATCCATAATAGCTTTGCTGACCGGAATGCATATCAGTGCGCCGAGTGCAATAATCAAAGTGTTGCCGTTCAGATAAAGCTTTCGGATTTCGTTCGCACGATAGCCGAAAATTTTCATCAGGGAGATGCCGGAAGCAGAACGGTCAATCATCACACCCATCATGAGATACATGACAACACAGAATATCAGCAGAGAAACGCTCAGAAGCGTGATAACCATGGGAAGCATCATGTCTACGAAAACTCCGGCACTCTTTTTGACATCTGCTTTTGTGGTAATGGCATAAAGTCTGCCTTCATCAACAGCAAGCGCGGTATCTGAATAGACAACATTGAAATAGTCTTCCTCCTGGCCGAATAGTTCGCGCATACTGTCGATATTCATAAAGACAGCAAATCCTACAGAATACTGTGCAATCGAATCCACCGTGAACGTATAGCTCATATCGCCCGTGGAATCGTTCAGCGTGAAGGTGTCTCCCGGATTCAGCTTGAAACGCTCATGCAGAGAGTTATTGATGACGACTTTGTTCTTGCTTTCAGAAGGACGGGCTTCAAAATACCGGCTGTTCGGATTCAGGCCGATAATGGAAACATCCAGCGTGTAATCATAGCAGGGAATCGTGAGGGTCTCAATATAGGCAGATTCGCCGCTTTTCGGAACAGTTTCTTCCGGATATTTGTAGAGATACATGTATTCATAATGCGTATCAGCAAGATTATCTGTTTTGACTGCCTGACACATCACAGCACAGTCAAGGCTGATATTTGATAATAACATGCATACCAGCATTCCGGCAATAACGGCAATTGCAGAACGGTATTCCCGAAGCATCTGCCGAATCTGAAAGACACGGATAAAGTTTTTAGATTTCAGATTGAACTGCCGGTAACTGGAAGCTTTCTGTTCGTTCTTGATGAGTGATAAAGCTGTCTGAGAGAGTTTTTTGTTAATTACTATCACGTTGACAACGGCAGAAGTCACCGGAGGCAGAAGCAGACTGTAAATAAACAGATATATCGGGTAGACTGCCGGGAATTTCGGAACAGAATAATATTCATAGGTACTGGAGGCGAGCACATCAATTCCGGCAGGACTAAAGCCGATAATCAGGCCAATCAGACCGCCCAGAAAGGCGATAACCACCGGAAGGGTGATATAATGCAGAAGCAAATCTTTCTTTTTTACGCCCAGCGAATAAAGTGCGCCGATAACGGGTGCTTCTTTCTCAATCTGATGAATCACAAAAACGGAAATCACATAAGTAAACAGAATCAGAATCACAAATCCCGCAATCAGGCCGACGTTTTTATTCATGATGACATCCCCGGCAGCAGCACCAATACGGATGTTATCTTCAGCAGTGATGAAAGTAATTAGATTATCAATATCTATCTCGAAAATTTCATCTAATAATTTATTGGTTTCTTTACGGAGTTCATTCACTCCGTCGGAAAGTTCCTGCGAACCAGAAAAGGCTTCGCCTACACCGTCTTTGTATTCACTCATGCCGTCAGCGAATTCTTTTACACCATCCAGAGCTGTTTTCAGGTCGCGGAGAGAGCGGTAATCCAATTCTTCGACAGCCTTATCAATTTCTTCGGCATAGTTTTCTTTTGTGAGAGTAACCTCTTTTCCAAGAGAGGCAAGCGTTGTTTCTGCCTGTTTCAGGTAGGCATCAAAAAGCTGATTGGCGGCATCACTGAGGTCAGCACCATAGTTTTCAAGTTCTGCCAGGCCGTCGGAAAGTTCCTGCGAACCGTCATATAATTCGCCGATACCGTCTTTCATATCATTCTTTTTGTCTAAGATTTCATCAATTGTCTGACGGAAGTATTTATCTTCAACCTGAGTATAATCAAAATCAAAATTCTTGATTTTCTGCTTGAGCTTTTCGCTGGTCATGCCTTCGCCCAGACGGTAGGCATACAAGTATTCTTCGGCTTTCTGGGAAGTTGTCTCACGAATGGTCTGATATTGTTCTTCTGTGACAAAAATCAACCCGAAATTGGAACTTTCAACAGCAACATCTGAAAAAGAGGCAATAGGCTGGTCATAATCCGGTGTTGAGCCGATTCCCGTAATGCTGAAAACTGTTCCGGCGACAGTGATAGTATCACCGCATTGCAGATGATGTACCTCTGCATAACGCTTTTCAAGGACAGCTTCCCCGGCAGATTCAGCAAGTCTGCCGTCATCAAGCTGAATCAGGTCGATTTTTGTCCTGTTTTTCATCATGCGGAGTTTCGAGCCGTCTTCGGCTTGCAAATCTGTATAGAACATTTCTTCTATGACAGTATTATTTTTAGAAAGTTCTGCGAGTTCTCTTTCAGAGAGAGGCAGAAAGACAGTAAACTGTCCATCTTCGACAAAAGTGACAGATTTTTGATTTTCTGTGCCTTGTAGCACGACTTCTGCCATGCCGACAATGCCGACTATCATGTAAATGCCAAGGGCAATCAGCATAGTCAGGGCAAAATACCGGCCGAAATTGTGTTTCAAATCGCGCAAAAGGCGTTTTCTGAGTACCTGATTCATGATTATAAGTCCTCCAGTTCAGAAGCTGGAATCCGGGTTTTATTTTCGTAATCCTGCTTTATTAGTCCGTCTTTGATGACAATAACTTTATCAACCATGTTTTTGATGGAGTTGTTATGCGTGACAATCAGCATAGTCGTGCCGTAGGTCTGGTTTACTTTTTCCAGAAGCATCAGAATATCTCTTGAGGTTTTGGAATCCAGTGCTCCTGTCGGTTCATCACAGAGCAGAAGCTTCGGGTTCTTGATTAAGGCTCTGGCAATAGCGCATCTCTGCTGCTGACCGCCGGAAAGCTGTGCAGGGAATTTATTCCGGTGTTCGCTCAGGCCGAGCGTGGCAAGCAAATCCTCCATATCAAGAGGGGTATCTGTCAGATACTGGCAGACTTGTATATTTTCCAAGACAGTGAGATTCGGCACAAGATTATAGAACTGGAAAATAAAGCCCAGGTAATCACGGCGGTAGTCGGAGAGGGCAGAGGGACTCAGGCCGAAAATTTCTTTTCCGTCGATTTTTACTGAGCCGGAATCCATTGTGTCCAGACCGCCGATACAGTTCAGCAGGGTGGATTTTCCAGAACCGCTAGTGCCCTGAATCACACACATCTGCCCTTGTTTGACGCTGGTGGTGACACCTTTCAGCACTTGAATATAGCTGGCATCACTGCCATAACTTTTTTTGATATTATTGACTTCGAGAAACATAGATCACCGCTCCTTTTCTGTTAGCATATGCTTACTTTAAAACTTGCAAAATGCTGATACAGAAACCTGTATCAGCATTTTGTCAATGCGAGTAACAGGAGTTGAACCTGCACGGATTACTCCGCCAGAACCTAAATCTGGTGCGTCTGCCAATTCCGCCATACTCGCGTACATACTTATTATAGCATATTCCAGAGAATTTGTCAATAAAAAAATGAAATTTTTTAAAATTGATTCAGCAAAACAAGCACTGTTTCCGAAAAGAAACAGTGCTTGGCAGTTATTGCCATGTAGTCAGCGGACAGGCAGATTTTCTTGTTTTCTGAGTTCATCATCATAATGTGTCTGTACTCCCCAGGCGATAGCCTTTCCAGCTTCTTCAGGAGTGATATGTTCTGCTGCGGCAATTTCAGCGACCGTGCATCCGCTGAAAAAGGCACGGCAGATGTTTTTTCTCTGTTCTTCGGACATGAAACCGCTCCTTTCCGGGTAATTGCTATATGATATGATGAAAAAGCCTGTCCGGATACAGGAAAATTTTACTTCAGGTATTGACTTTTGGTCATTTTTATGATAAAATAACATCAGGATAACCCCGAAATCGATTTCAGGGGCACGTTCTGAATAAACTAAACTACTATGTTAAACAAGGAGAGTTTGTATGAAAAAGAATGTATTCAAATCTGTAACAGCATTTCTGCTGGCAATGACTGTTATCGGTGCAGGAGTATCGGCAGGTATTTCTGAAAAATTCGTAATGACCGCAAGCGCAGAAAGCACTTTTTCTTCCGAATATCAGGTCACAGGCGATGAACTGAATGATGTAACAGTCCGTATCCGACCAGCCGGAAGCTATTCCGCACTAGCCATTAACCAGAACGGCGCAGGTATTCAGAATGCAGTGCATATGTTCCAGATTGGCGATTCTTCAAGATTCTATCTCAAAAAAGCAGATGATGAAAGCTATTATATCTATTTTTATAATTCGGCTTATGCGAATTCTTATGTCAGCAGCGGTTACTGCATGTTTGATGTCGTCAGCGACAACAGCCATAACAAAGAGGGCGGTGTAATTCATGTTGTGAAAACAGGTACACAGGATTACAAACGCTGGCAGTTCATCCGTCAGGAAGACGGTACGTATTATATTCAGAACAAGTATTCCGGAAAATACTGGTCTCTGGACACCGTTTCCGGCATCAATAGCAATAATAACAAGCTGGTACAGCGTTCTGCTCCTATGAAATGGGAAATTGAGATTGTTAATCCCGGCAGTCAGGAACAGCAGGGAACAAAGGCATATGATTCTTATAATTTCGAGAATCAGGACGGCGAAACAGTAACATCTCTGAACTGGATGAGCCGACTCTCTGATGATACTTATCTGACAGATATCAGCATTCCCGGAACACATGATTCTGCAACTTGCAATGTACAGTATACTTCCAGATTAGCACAGTGTCAGCAGTTATATATTGATGATATGCTGACTTCCGGTATTCGTTATCTGGATTTGAGACTTGGAAAAGACGGCAGTGCGCTCAAAATGATTCACGGTGTAGACAACTGCCTGAACCGCGACGGAAATCAGTTGTATCTTGATACAGTGATGAACTGGATTGACAGCTTCCTGACACAAAATTCCGGCGAAACTGTAATTCTTCAGCTCAAGGACGAAGACGGCGATTCTACAGATATGGCCTATAATTATTTTAAGAATCTTGCAGAAACAACAGATAAAATCTACATCGGCGACCATGTGCCGACACTCGGCGAAGTCCGCGGAAAGCTTGTTATCATCAGCCGTCTTTCTCTGACAGATGGTACAGATTACAGTATCACAAAGAACGGCGTTTCCGGACAGTGGGCTGTTCAGGCTGATAACTGGCAGATTGGCGAAGATAATTCCTCTGCGCTGGTTACTTCCGGTGAAGATTATGAACTCTGGACACAGGATAATTACAGCATGAGTGCGGATGAGAAATGGACTTGGATAAACGGTTCTGTCACCACAGCTTCTGAAAAACAGGCTTCTGCTCTGGAAAACGGCAAAAAAGCATGGGTGATTTCTTACACAAGCGTGAGCAAGCTTCTGTCCGGAGTTTATCCGCTGAATGCTGCACGGGATATCAATAAGAATCTGAAAACTGCTGCATGGTGGAGCGAAACACCGGATATCTTTACAGGTGTTGTATGCTCGGATTTCGTGGATGAACAGCTTGCACAGATGATTTATCAGACTAATTTTGCAGAATAAGCAAGTTAATTAAAAAAAGAGCGGATTTCCGCTCTTTTTATTATCTGTAGCTGCCGTGCTTTTTCTTGAATTCTGTTTTATAGGTATACATGGCTGAATCTGCACGTTTAAGAACTTCTTCTGCACTCGTATCCTGTAGAGTATATTCTGCCATTCCTACAGACATGGAATATCGTTCCCAGGGGTCTTTTTCAGTCTGCTGATAGATTTCTGTGAACTGCTGAATCAGTTCTTCGAGAAGTGAAATCCTGTGTTCATAATCATGATGCATCAATACAATAACAAATTCATCACCGCCTATACGATAGACAGGCGATTTCCGGAAAATTTCGCAGATAATCCGGCAGCAGCCCTTCAAATAACTGTCACCAGCATCATGACCG